>NZ_JBNPLL010000003.1:0-171121 GCF_050313455.1 Collinsella sp. SGI.180 | reverse complement strand
GTTTTTGTTTATGTTTGTTGTTTGGGCATACTTGGGTGTTGGTAGTTAGATGTTTGCGTACAATTAAGAATAATTTTTTTCTTATTAGATTGTTTCATCGAATGTTGTGAGAGATTGTTTTGAATACGCTAATTATCATTCCAGCTTTCAACGAGGAAGAATCTATCGAGTTAACAGTGGAACGGCTTATATCTACTGTTCCTGATGCCGATTTTCTTATTGTTAATGACGGATCTACAGATGGTACCGTTCGTATCTGTCGTGAAAATGGATATCCTTACCTAGATTTAACTTGTAATCTCGGTCTCGCAGGGGCTTTTCAGGCTGGCATTAAGTACGCATATCGACATAACTACGACTGTGCTATTCAATTTGATGCAGATGGTCAGCATTTGCCAGAATATATTCCTGATCTACAAAAGGCCCTTGAGCTGTGCGATATCGCAATCGGCTCTCGATTCGTTAATCACTCAAAGGGGCCTTCTCTTCGTATGCTTGGAAGCAGCATTATTCAAGCTGCTATCAAGTTGACGACTGGGCATACCATTCATGACCCAACTTCTGGCATGCGTGCTTTCAACAAGCGAATGATTAGATATTTAGCTCTCGGTTTGAATATGGGGCCCGAGCCAGATACAGTTTCTTATTTAATTCGCGCAACTGACGCCGTTGTAGTGGAAGTTCCGGTTCGGATGAGTGAGCGCGAGGCTGGGGAGAGCTACTTTAATTGGAAATCTTCTGCTAGGTATATGCTTCGCATGACTTTGTCGATTCTGTTCATTCAATTCTTTCGTAAGCGCCTGGAGGGCGATGCAGCATGACACTTCCTCTTCGCATTGCACTATTCGCTGCTTCTTTGCTCACCTTTGGTTACATGACCGCCAAGATTCGCGATTCCAAGATGCGCCTTGAGGATTCGTTATTCTGGTTTTGCTTTTCAGCTTTACTGTTGCTGGGCAGCATTTTCCCTCAAGTGTTTTTCCTGCTTTCGAATCTTGTCGGCACAATGTCGCCTTCGAATTTTGTTTTCTTGTTCTTCATCTTTATCCTATTAATAGTTTGTTTCAAATTGAGCGTTCGTTTATCACAGCTTGATACAAAGCTTCGCGAGTTAACTCAGCAATTAGCGATTGAGAAATACGAGCGGTATCACAATGACAAGACTCATGAAGAAAGAAGATAAACAATGAAAGGCATCATCCTCGCCGGCGGATCCGGCACGCGCCTGTACCCGCTCACGCTCGTGACCTCCAAGCAGCTGCTGCCGGTCTACGACAAGCCCATGATCTACTACCCGCTGTCCACCCTCATGCTGGCGGGCATCCGGGACATCCTGGTCATCTCCACGCCGACGGACCTGCCCAACTTCGAGCGCCTGCTCGGGGACGGCTCGCGCTACGGCGTGAACCTCTCCTACGCCGAGCAGCCGAGCCCCGACGGCCTGGCGCAGGCCTTCACGATCGGCGAGGACTTCATCGCCGGCGAGCCGTGCGCCCTGGTGCTCGGTGACAACATCTTCTACGGCAACGGCCTGTCGCGACACCTGACGCGCGCCGTCCAGAACGCCGAGTCGGGCCGCGCCACGGTCTTCGGCTACCACGTCGACGACCCCGAGCGCTTCGGCGTCGTGGAGTTCGATGCGCAGGGGAGGGCCGTCTCCATCGAGGAGAAGCCCGCCGAGCCCAAGAGCTCCTACGCCGTCACCGGCCTGTACTTCTACCCGGGCGACGTGGCCGCCAAGGCCCACAGGGTGGAGCCCTCCGCCCGCGGCGAGCTGGAGATCACCACGCTCAACCAGATGTACCTGGGGGAGGGGACGCTCTCCGTCGTCACCCTGGGCCGCGGATACGCGTGGCTGGACACCGGCACCATGGAGAGCCTGCACGAGGCCGCCGAGTTCGTCCGCGCCGTCGAGCACTCCCAGGACCTGCCCGTGTCCGTCCCCGAGGAGATCGCCTGGGAGAACGGCTGGATCACGACCGAGGGGCTCAAGCAGGCCGCCGAGGCCTACGGCAAGTCGGTCTACGGGCAGCACCTGAAGAAGGTCGCCGCCGGCGAGATCGTCAACAGCCCGCGCGAGTACTAATCCGATTAAATGGGAGATAGAAACATGTCCGAAGAGCTCTGCGAGCCTAAAAACATCATCGTCACGGGCGGCTGCGGCTTCATCGGCAGCAACTTCGTGCACTACGTGGTGGACAACCACCCGGGCGTCCACGTGACCGTCCTGGACAAGCTGACCTACGCCGGCAACCCCGAGAACATCGCAGGCCTGCCCTCGGACCGCGTGGAGCTCGTCGTGGGCGACATCTGCGACGCGGATCTGCTGGACAGGCTGGTGCCGGGCCACGACGCGATCGTGCACTACGCCGCCGAGAGCCACAACGACAACTCCATCGCCGACCCCGAGCCCTTCCTGCGCACCAACGTGGAGGGCACCTTCCGCCTGCTGGAGGCCGTGAGGAAATATAGCGTCCGCTATCACCACGTCTCCACCGACGAGGTCTACGGCGACCTGGCGCTCGACGACCCGGCGAAGTTCACCGAGGAGACGCCGTACAGGCCGAGCTCCCCGTACTCGAGCACCAAGGCGTCCTCCGACATGCTCGTGCGCGCCTGGACCCGCACCTACGGCCTTCGCACCACGATCTCCAACTGCTCCAACAACTACGGTCCCTACCAGCACGTGGAGAAGTTCATCCCCAGGCAGATCACCAACATCATCGACGGCGTCCGCCCCAAGCTCTACGGCCGCGGCGAGAACGTCCGCGACTGGATCCACACCGAGGACCACTCCTCGGCCGTCTGGGATATCCTGACCAAGGGCCGCACGGGGGAGACCTACCTCATCGGCGCCGACGGCGAGAAGAACAACATCACCGTCCTCCGCATGATCCTCGAGGCCATGGGCCGCGACCCCGGGGACTTCGACTGGGTCGCCGACCGCCCCGGCCACGACCGCCGCTACGCCATCGACTCCACGAAGCTCCAGCGCGAGCTGGGCTGGAGACCGGCGCACACCGACTTCGCCGAGGGCCTGAAGCAGACCATCGACTGGTACGTCGCCAACGAGGCCTGGTGGCGCCCGGCCAAGGAGGCCACCGAGGCCCGCTACAGGGCACAGGGGCAGTAGGAGGGGAGAGTGGCATGGCTGAATTAGAATTCGAGAAGGACCTCTCCGTCACGGAGACCGGCATCGGGGGCCTGATGGTCGTCGACCTCGCCGTACACGGCGACTCGCGCGGCTGGTTCAAGGAGAACTGGCAGCGCGCCAAGATGACCGCACTGGGCATCCCCGACCTCCGCGTCGTCCAGAACAACATCTCCTACAACGAGAAGAGGGGCGTCACCCGCGGCATCCACGCCGAGCCCTGGGACAAGTTCATCTCCGTCGCCCGCGGCTCGGTCTTCGGCGCCTGGGTGGACCTGCGCGAGGGCAGCGCCACCTACGGGAAGGTCTACACGACCGTACTGGACCCAAGCAAGGCCATCTACGTCCCGCGCGGCGTGGGCAACTCCTTCCAGGCCCTGGAGGACGGCACCGCCTACACCTACCTGGTGGACGCCCACTGGTCGCTGGAGCTCAAGAGGACCTACACGTTCGTGAACCTCGCCGACCCCGAGCTCGCCATCGAGTGGCCGATCCCGCTCGATGAGGCCACCGTATCCGAGGCCGACCTCAACCACCCGATGCTCGCCGACGTCGTCCCCATGGCTCCGAAGCGCACCCTCGTCACCGGCTGCAACGGCCAGCTGGGCCGTGCGGTCCGCGCGCTGGCCGAGGAGCGCGGCATCGCCAGGGACTTCGACTTCTGCGACATCGACACCTTCGATATGTCCGACCCGGACGCCTATTCACAATACGACTGGTCGCTCTACGGCACCGTGATCAACTGCGGCGCCTACACGGCGGTCGACAGGGCCGAGACTCCCGAGGGCCGCGTGACCGCCTGGAAGGCGAACGCGACCGGCCCGGCGCTGCTCGCCCGCATCTGCGCCGGGCACGGGATCACCCTGGTCCATGTGTCCTCCGACTACGTTTTCGACGGCACCGAGGAGGTGCATACCGAGGAGGAGCCCCTCAGCCCGCTTTCCGTCTACGGCCAGACCAAGGCCGCCGGCGACATCGCCGTGGCCGGGTGCCCTCGCCACTACATCATGCGCTCCAGCTGGGTCATCGGCGAGGGGCACAATTTCGTCAAGACCATGAGGGGGCTGTCCGACCGCGTCGCCGACCCCGAGGACGGGCTCGAGCAGGTCACCGTGGTCGACGACCAGCTGGGACGCCTGACCTTCACGCGCGACATGGCCGAGGCCATCTTCCATGTGCTGGGCTCGCACGCCCCCTACGGCACCTATAACTGCACCGGCTCCGGCGCCGTCAAGTCCTGGGCCGACATCGCCCGCGCCGTCTTCGAGGCCGCCAACGGCAACGGCGACAGGGTCGTGCCGGTTTCGACCGACGACTACTACGCCGGCGCCGAGGGCCCCGTCGCCCCGCGCCCGGTCCATTCCGCGCTTGACCTGTCCAAGCTCGAGTTCATCGGCTTCCATATGCCCGACTGGGAGGAAGAGCTTGCTTCATCCATAAGATAATTTACATATCTCAAGAGCTTAGAGTTCGAGAAGAGCCGATGGGTATTGCTTGCGCACCGCCCCGCGAGTCGTCCTTCAGAGACGGTGCTGACATGTTTGGCGTTTCAATAACATGTTGATTGTGGATTGGATTGCGTGCGGCGCGATTTGAGTGCATGAGTGAGGTCAACATAAGGCAGCACCACATGGAAAGATTACTAAGTTGTAATTATATAGTTCAATTTCGTTTGCTCCTATGCTTTGAGGAGGTATCTGTTTGACTAGTTTGCCGTTAGTTTCAGTTTTGATGCCATGTTACAGAGAGACTGCCGATGAGTTCTCCGAATCATTAGATTCAATATTGCTGCAGTCGTATTCTCGAATTGAGGTCATCATCGTCTTCGATGATCCCAATTACGATGTTCTATATAGAATTGCGGAATCAAGGGCTGATTATGATAACAGGATACGTTTAATTAAAAATGAACGAAATCTTGGATTATCGAAAGCGTTGACAAAGGCTTTCAAATTATCACACGGTGAGTATATATGTCGAATGGACTCAGACGACATTTCTGTAAAAAATCGTATTGAGCGTCAATTCGACTATCTGAGAGAGAATAACCTCGATTTGGTTGGATCGTATCTAAATGCAATCAACGAAAACGGAGAAGTGCTCTACCTAGTCGATGCCATACCTTCATCGGCGGCATCGGTTAAACGTGCACTTGCGATTAGAAACTGTGTGCCCCATCCGTCCTGGTTTGGTAAACGAACGGTATTTGAGTTGGGTTATCGAAGTGTCCCGCTTGCAGAGGATTATGATTTATTGTTAAGGGCTCTGCAAGCCGGTTTCTCAGTGGGCAATGTGCCCGAACCTCTTATTTACTATCGGATGACCGCTGAAAGTATCTCCCGAAAAAACCTTTACGACCAATATCTTGTTTCGCGAATTTTGAGTTCTGCATACAAGCGTGGTCATAGTTTAGATGTTAAAGAAATTGCTGCGCGAATTTCCTTTCGCTCTAATCAGCACGTGAGTATAAATTACCTTAAGGCAAACAACTGGTTCAACAATGGACTACAGTTGCTCAGGGCTGGAAAGATAATGCAGGGTCTCTTTCAATTGGCTCGTATTCCATTTATCTCGAGGGCATATTGCAAAAATCTATTTAATATGGTCCGTGTTGTGGCAATTAAATGCTTAAGTTAATTGCAGACTGGCCATTATTCTAATTCTGGTCAGTCTGCACATATTTGAATTATGCCTGTAATAAATTTTGGTCTATCCTATCAAGCAATTCTTTGCTTGCAATTGAGTCGAACTTGCGAGCAAATAGGCAATTTGAGCACTCAAGCAAACTATAATCATCTTTAGTTAACAGTTTTGGCGATGCCTTCCCCTCAGACCAATCAATGTAGGTGAGATTGTCATTAACTACATGTGACTCTGAGTATTCGTTGACAAGGGTTTGAAAAATGCATTCGTCAGGACAAAAACTATTGTCATAGTAATCAAGAATTTTGGGATCATTATGTATTTTGTTGTAAATGTAATCGATCGTGTTTGCAGATAAAATCCACCATTGGCTTCCAAACATAAAAGAATCCGTTGAATGGTGCCCTCTGTTTCTCCTAAGGGGATAACCAAGTGCTTTACTGACGCTTCGATAGGTATAACTAATTCCTTTTTGTAAGGGATTGCGTCCAATTAAGCATTCGGGCCAGTATAGAACCGATCTCCCAATAAAAGAATTATAAATGGGGCTGTCCCGCGGCATTATAGAAATGAAATCCACTTCGGGCGTCTTCTTAAGTTCATCAACTATAGATTCTGCGCTTTTCAACAGGTAGTGTTGTCCTGAAATCAAGGCATAATGGTTGTATTTACCAATGGAGCAATTAATAAGCGCGATGGCTGCTCGATTGTCCTGGTTTTGCCCCCAATGGACATCGTAACTTTCGTTTTCCGAAAGGATGGTAGTGTTTTGGAATGGCACAATCAAGTCTACTAGAAATTGAGACTTCTTATCGATGTGAATGTAAATATCTATTTCCGGATGTTGCAGATGAGATATCAATCTATTAATCAGATCTACATCGCGATGTGCCATCAGTAGAATCGCAAGTTCTTTCATTTGTTTACTGTTATTCCCAACTGTTCAAATAGTCATTATTCCAAAACATTGTTTGAGAATACCTCATTATGGTTAAACTTATGCTTTAAGATTTGTGATATCAGTCATTCATTTAAGTTCGCTAGGATAACTATCGTATGTGGGTTTTGCTTTTACTCGATATTCTTTTTTTACTAGTTATGGTTGTTGCGCCGGGCTATTTGCTTGCGCGTTCCATGGGTCTCAAGAAAGATATTAGTTTTTGCATTTCGCCCTTGATTTCCCTCGGCTCTATATATGTTCTTGCTTTTGTGCTTAGACTTGCTTGCGTAAAAGTGAACTGGGCTGGTCTTGTTTTACCTGTTCTCGCTGTCGGTTTAATCGTTTTTGCTATTGCTCGTCATAAACGGATTCTTGTGTCGGACAACTTGCTTACGGAGCGATTCAAAATCTGCCTGTTGGCATGTTTTGTTACTTCGCTAGTTGCTCTTTGCTTCTATGTGCTGCCCTTGGATTCTGCTTCATCTTTCTATCAGGAAAATGACAACATCGCCCATCTCTCAACAGTTAGACAGTTTTTGGATATAGGCTATTTTGCAGAAAACTCAATCCTGGGATATCCAAATCTTTGGCGAACATTTGCGGCATTAGGGGCATCTTTTGGGCAACAGAATGTTTGCGTTGCGGCAAACGCTGCAAATCTTGTGATCATTTGCTTCATTTTCCCTGCCGGTTTCGGTTTATTAATCGATCGTGTTGTCGAAATGCCTTCAGTTAAACTGTGGACAGCGTGTCTTGTCCCCGCTTTTACCGCCTTTCCTTGGGGTCTATGTATTTTTGGACCGTTATATCCCAACATAATCGGCTTTTCACTTTTGCCTTCAGTTATGTTTGTTTTCGTTGGCGTATTAGATGCGGACTGCGTGCATTCGTTTATTTTGAGGTGCTTGGCTTTTCTGGCTAGTGTTTTTGTCCTTGTATTTGCCCATTCCAGTAGCATTTTTACGGGCGTAGTTTTTCTTGCGCCTTATGCTATTTGGCGCATTGGCGGCATTCTTAAAGAAAAAGGGTACGGTCTGCCTAAAACTTTCATCTTTCAATTTCTTTTCACTTGCTTTGTTTTTGTATTTTGGTTCCTGATGTATAAAAGCTCTTTTTTGGCAGGGGTTGTATCTTTTGACTGGCCTCCATATCAATCGCATCTTCAGGCGGTTGTAGATGTTTTGATGCTGTCGTTAACCAAGACTTCCGCTCCACAGTGGATACTTGCATCTTTTGTCTTGTTGGGATTCGGCATTTCTTTGGTCATTCCGTCTTATCGGTGGCTGACTGTTTCGCATCTTCTCTTTTCATTAATTTATATCGTTGATACATCTGTATCAGGTTCTCTGCAGCATTTATTTGCTGGATTTTGGTATAGCGATAGTTTTAGGGTTGCTTCTAACCTGGTATTCAGCGGAGTGTTTTTAGCTGGTCTGGGATGCTCATTTGTGTACTCATGGCTTAAAACTGCATTAGGGATATTTGGTAAAGAGATAAGTTCGATAACTGTTAATTTTGACAAACGTGCCGGATTAATCCTTACTTCAATTGCAATTGTTCTTATTTTTATCCCTAATTTTGAAATCCCTAAAAATGGCTATTTGAATACTGGTTTTGGGCAAGTTCGCTTCATGATGATTTCGCATAATTCTCTTCAGCCTAAAGCTAATGGATTGGATTTGAAGGAAATCGATTTCATTAATAAGGCTCATGCGATTACCGGAAATGCGGAGGTTCTGAACTATCCATACGATGGTAGCGCCTATGCGTATGCCGTTTCTGATCTTAATGTTGTTAATCGCGGTTGGTATAAGCATGGGCATGACGACATCGGTCGTTTCTGCGCTGGTTACCTTTCGTCTGATAACACGTCTCAGTTGGAATCAATTAAAGCTTGCGGTATTCATTACATTCTTCTTTTGGATAATAGTTTCAGTCTTGATTCCGGTGGTTACTATTTTGGCGGAGGATATAATCAGGCTGATTGGGCTGGAATTGAATCAATTGATGATTCTGACCCCAATTTTGAAATTGTGTTGGCCGATGAATCGATGCGTCTTTATCGTATTGTTCGTTAGCGTTTAATGTGTTCGCTCTTAGTTATGACGGGATTAATATGATTAACCCTAAAGTTTCCATTCTGGTTCCTATCTGCAACGTTGAGCGCTATCTTCGAGAGTGTCTCGATAGTCTCGTTAATCAGTCCCTTAGGGATATCGAGATTATTTGCATTAACGATGGATCAACGGATAATTCTCTTCCGATTATTCGCGAATACGAGCGACGGGATGAGCGTATCGTTGTAATTGATAAGCCCAATAGTGGGTACGGCGATTCGATGAACAAAGGCATTGACCTTGCTCGTGGCGAGTATATCGGGATCGTTGAGTCCGATGACTTTGCCTCCCTCAATATGTTCGAAACGCTTTATAAAGAAGCGACTAAAAATGATCTCGACGTCGTCCGTTCAAATTACTATGCCCATCGTACGGGAGAGGACTCGTCGTGCGATTATCTGGTCGAAAATCTTGCTGCCTGCGGGTCGTACGACAAGGTTTTTCATCCGATCGATAATCCGCGCGTCTTTATGTGCCAGCCTGCAATTTGGACAAGCATTTATAAAAAATCGATGATTGATAAGGATGAAGTGCGTTTCCTGCCTACGCCAGGGGCTTCGTTCCAGGATACGGCTTTCTATTTCAAGGCATTTTATGCAGCAGACAGAGTCAAGCTGCTTAAAGATGGTTATCTCCATTACCGCATCGATAACGCCAACTCTTCTGTAAAGAATCAGAATAAACTCTTTTGCGTGTGTGATGAGTACGCTGAGGTTTGGGATTATGCCAAACGAGACCTCGATAAGTTCCAAACTTTAAAGCATTGGATTCCTCGCCAGCAATACGAAGGCTATCTGTGGAATCTAAATCGACTTGCGCCCGAACTGCAGCAGCGTTTTTATCCGAGATACGTTGAGGAGTTTAGCAAGATAAGGCAAGCGGGATTGATTGATTCAGATCGATTCGAATCGCGCACTTTAGCTCGCTTGAATAAAATGCTCGACGAGCCGGAGACATATTTCCTCGAACAGTATGGTCCTAGTGAACCCAGGCGCTCGGTCTTAGTCTGTTGCAATGCTCTTTCTATTGCGGATGCAAAATCATCCGTGCGGGCTTTGCTGGATGTATTATCAAATGATGACGAGGTATTTGTTGTTTCGCCTGATTCTGACTCCCTTGTATTTGAGCTTAAAAATGAATTTGAAGGAATGGGCAGACTTCGCAGCGACGCTGACGTTCTTCAGCATCGCCTTTTGGGCCATTGTGATGCGGACGCGTGCCGTGCTGAGAACATTTCTATTGTTGCCCTTGCTGCGAGAGACGCCAATTTTGACGATCTTGCTGCTACCGCTGATGGCGAAGATGTTTATTCGACTGATGGTAAGAACTATGCCCTTCGAGACGTTGAGCTGCGGGTCGAGGATTCTTCTACGCTTGTGACGGCTGCACTTCGTGCAATTTCGAAACTGGATCTAAATCAAATTAAGCGGCTCCCGGATAATTGGGCGTCTTTGCTTTGTTCCTCTTGTTCTCTCGAGGATGGGGCTTTTGGCATTGCCATAGATGATGCAAAAGAAATGGCAAGCTGTTTGTTTGACATGTCTGAGCCCTATGAAAAGGTACGACTACTTTACGGACAGCTCCTCTCCGTGTGGTCTTCGGTCCGCAAGGGGTATTCGGCTCTCGATTGGGACCAGGCTTGCCGTTTGCGCGAACAATATTATTCCATGGCAAGTGTTGATGCGCTGTTTACTCCTCATGCCTGCTCGGATGATTCGCCTTTCTTGTCCGTAGTCGTCCCCGTTTACAATGTTAGTAAGTATCTCGAAGAGTGCCTGGATTCTGTGATCCAGCAGTCTTTTAAAGATTTTGAAGTATTGCTTATTAACGACGGCTCAACTGATGGCTCTTTGGACCTGCTGGAAGAGGTCGCATCTCGTGACTCGCGTGTTCGTGTCTGGAGTCAGTTTAATTGTGGCGCTGGTTCTGCCCGAAATAGAGGTATTGAGCTGGCTAGCGGCAAGCACCTTATTTTCATTGATCCCGATGATATATTTGCCACTGACCATGTGTTTTCCGATTTGATCGATGCGATGGATAAGTCGGGAGCTCTCATCTGTGGTGGCTCTCTTTCATTGATAAAGCCGTCCGGAAAGATTAAGTCTGAGTTTTCATTTGATGAGTCTTTCTATCATGTTTCTTACGAGCGCGAAGTGCCTCTCGAGCAGATTTGGACTGACTACGGTTGGATTCGTTTTATGTACGACTCGTCCCTGTTTGTCGACGGTAAGGTTCGTTTCCCTCAACTGAATTGGTATGAAGACCCCGTCTTTTTCTTGCGTGCAGTGGAGAAGGCAGGCTGCTGTAAGGTCGTTCCGGTTGACGTGTATCACTATAGGGTCGGCTACAAAGAAACTGAATGGACCGTTGCTAGAGTCAGAGACATGCTTTGGGGCATGGGGCACAATCTTGCTGTTGCCGATAGGCTGAAAATGCGCGAGCTATACGTGACAATTGTCAATCGATTTAACCGCGACTACTCAGACGCCATCTTAAAACAGATTAAGGATCCTGGAGTTTACGAACAGCTCGTTACTATTCAGGCCTCCATCAACCATAGGCTGTTAAAGGAGTGCTCTGCATATGATGAGCCTTATTATTATCTGCTGCCTTTATACGGCGATCGAAAGAAGCGAGCGGTTGCTGTCGAGAGACTTGCTCGCAGAATTGCTGAGTCCAAGGCGTATGTCTCTGCTCAACGTCTTATTTATAAATTGACTGGACGCGCTTAATTAACTCTACTTCCGATTGCTAATTGGTAATGAGGTTGTTTTAGACATGAAGAATTTTGTTAAGAAACTCCTGCCTGTTTCTTTATCGCGCTTCGCATTGCTTTCGAAGGACGTTGAAGATATTAAGACAAACATGCTATGGGCTTCTGAGGCACGCAGTATTCACGATGAGCTGCATTGGGATGTAAGCGTTCAGCTTCTAAATGAAGTCAAAGCACTGAGGGACGATCTTAAATCTCATGATGAAAAGGCCATGCTCTTTGCATGGGAAGAATATCGCAAGGAGGGGGAGGCACTGATTGATGCCAAAAAGCGCTTCTTTACATCGCTCCCTGCTGCCACGGGCAGCTTGAGGCTGCTTCAGCTTGGATCGGCTAAGTTGCTGGCCGACTTTGACTCCCTGTGCAGGGATAATGACATCCCGTATTTCGCTACCTGTGGGACCCTGCTTGGAGCGGCGCGCCATAGTGGTTTTATTCCCTGGGATGATGACATCGATCTTGGAATGCTGCGTGAGGATATTGAGCGTTTGATAGGCCTGGTCCAATCTCACGACCGATTCCGTGTCTCAGTTGCTTTTGATGGATTTGTCCAGTGCCGTCAGGTGAGATTCCAATACGCGGACGAATCTATCCCCGTATTCTTGGACATTTTTATTTTTGACTGGGCGTCAACCGACAATGTTGAGATCTACGACCAACAACTTCAAATTCGTGAGGCAATGGTCGAACGCATGCGCAATGACTCTTGTCTTTCGTCTTGGATCGATAAGTCGTGCGTTCCTGCCACTGATCCCAATATGGACATTGTCGATTCTTTATTTTCGAATGCGATAAATGAGGAAAAGACAGTTGGTCTTGTGTGTGATAGGCGCGATGCAAAGGCAGTTGTCTGGTCGATCGACAACACCGTTGGTGTTGACAATTTCCATTGGGTTTCGCCGCTAGAC
Source organism: Collinsella sp. SGI.180 (assembly GCF_050313455.1). Classification (NCBI taxonomy): domain Bacteria; kingdom Bacillati; phylum Actinomycetota; class Coriobacteriia; order Coriobacteriales; family Coriobacteriaceae; genus Collinsella; species Collinsella sp. SGI.180. The sequence continues at coordinate 158,589 of NZ_JBNPLL010000003.1, read as the reverse complement.
GAAATATTCCCTCTTATCGACCTCGAGTTTGAGGGAATGCAAATCAAGGCGCCCTGTAAGTACATAGAATTGCTAACGAAGCATTATGGCGACCCTTTTAGCCTTCCAAATGATATTGCTTCCCATTTTAAGCATACCGATGTTGCTGATAGCGCTACCGATAGCGCGCTTCGCCGGCTTCTTTATTAATAAATGTGCATCCTTATATTGATTACATAAAAAACCCCTCGGTTCGATCCTGTATGTCCTGGAACGACCCTTTTTGAGGTAGGCGCCTACTCGAGAGAAAGTAGAGTAAATCATGGCGATTTGCGCAATCGTTATCGCTGGTGGAGTTGGCTCGCGTATGGGGCAGAAGATTCCTAAGCAGTTTATTAATGTGGGGGAGAAGCCTGTCATTGTTTATACTCTCGAGGCCTTTCAGAACCATCCGCTTGTGGATTCGATTGAGGTAGTTTGCCTGGATGGCTGGGAACAGGTTCTTGTCGCGTATGCGAAACAATACAAGATTGATAAGTTAAAGTGGATCGTTAAAGGCGGAACTTCGGGTCAAGAGTCTATTCGTAACGGCGTGTACAATCTCGAGGGTAAACTCTCTGAGGATGATATTTGCATCGTGCACGACGGTGTGCGGCCGATGCTCGATCCCGAGGTTATTACTGACGTCATTCGTGTGGCGCAGAGTCACGGGAATGCCGTGACAAGTATGCCTTATAACGAGCAGATTTTTATCATTGATGAGGAGGACCCAACCACCACCACACAGTATATTCCGCGTGAAACGCTCCGTCGTGTTTCAACCCCGCAGGCATACCGTTTCGATCTCCTTGACTCCAAGTATCATGAGGCGTTCGAGAAAGGCGTGGGAATTGACGGGTCTAACTACACGAACACGATGATGGTCCAGCTGGGCGTTAAGCTTAACTTCGCCGCTGGTTCTGACAGAAATATTAAGCTCACTACGCCCGAGAATCTTGAATTCTTTCGCGCATGGGCTGCGGAGAAAGAAGCTCGTGATGAATAGATTGGCCTGCACTGAATACGTTGCCGATCTTGATGCCGTGTGCAATCTCGATCTTCCTTGGAATGACCTTAAGGAGAAGACGGTTGTTGTCTCCGGTGCGACCGGAATGATTGGTGCGTTTTTCATCGATGTTTTGATGCGAAAGAATAAGACGGACGGATTGGGTTGCAGCGTTGTCGCATTGGGCAGAAGCGCTGAGAAGGCTCGCTTGAGGCTCCCATACTTTGGTGCGTCTTTCTTTTCATTTGAAGAGGCCTCTATTGTGGCGCCTGGCTATCGCCCCGCCATTTCTGCAGATTACGTCTTACACTTGGCAAGCTCCACGCATCCACGGCAGTATTCAACCGATCCAATTGGCACAATTCGAGCGAACGTCGATGGGCTGCAGAATCTGCTCGAATTCTCCGCCGACAATGGCGCAAGATTACTCTTTGCTTCGTCTGTGGAGATTTACGGTCAGAACCGTGGTGATGTTGAGCGCTTTGACGAACGATATTGTGGAAACATTGACTGCAATACATTGCGAGCGTGCTACAACGAATCTAAGCGCCTGGGCGAGGCAATGTGCCAGGCCTACCGCTCTCAGAGGGATGTCGAGGCGGTAATTGCACGTATTGCGCGCATTTACGGACCGACGCTTTTGAACGATGACTCTAAGGCTCTATCGCAGTTTATTCGACGATCGCTTGACGGTGAAGACGTTGTCCTCAAAAGCGATGGGACGCAAAGGTTTTCGTATTTACATGTTGCGGATGCTGTGTCCGGTTTACTGCACGTGATGTTGCTTGGTATAGATGGCGAGGCATACAATCTTGCCGATACAGGGTCCGATATTTCATTAAAGGATCTTGCCGGACTTGTTGCCGGCGTCGGAGGCGTGAGCGTTGTCTTTGATTTGCCCGATGCTCAAGAGGCGGCTGGTTACTCGGTGGCTACATTAGCTCTTATGAACGGTTCAAAGGCTCAAAGTCTTGGCTGGAGGGCTCGTTATACTATTGCAGATGGTATGCGGTCGACTGTGCAGCAGATGCGCAAGATGGGTTGGGCGACGTCGGTTTAGTTGCTTTAGGGATTGGCTCGTAGCGAGCCTGTAGCCTAAATCAAAATGCTGCTATGCGCGTTAGACTGCTTTAGCCCGACCGTGGTCCTGAAGCCCCAGGGTTCGTATGCTGCCCATAGGGTCATCTTAGAAACAGGAAGAACGTATGAACTTTAAACTTGCTAACATAATCTTGCGGGTCGATAGACACGCGGCCATGCATCCCGAGCTTTACTATCGCGTGCTTTCTGGTGATGTCTCGTATAACGATGACATTCATTCACTCCATATCAACGGAAGCGTCGACTTTCTGACCTATGTAAATGGCCTATCTGCCAACAAGTGGCATCGGTATGCGTCTGTAGACGGCGTTGTCTTGCATATGGCTTTATTTGGCTGCGGCCGGGTTGTCGTTCATGGAGTGAGATCTGGTGAACTGGATCCTATCGATTTAAAATCGACCTCTTTTGAGGGTGATCAGGTTGATCCTCGCGTGCTTGACATTGATATCGATACGATCGGCTACGATTTAATCGGTTTTAGGGTTGAGAGCGATGCGAACTATTCCGTTGACCTTTTGAGCGCTTCTTATCTGACCGATGTTTCTGAGGGCTCAATTAACTCGATTAATCTTGCTCTTTCTACTACCACATTTAAGAATGAGCAGTACATTCTTCCCAACATCGAACTTGTTAAGGAGGGCATTTTCAAAGAGGACGGTCCAATCCGCGACCACTTCCATATGTTCGTTGTCGACAATGGGCAGACGCTTGATTCTGTATCGCTTTCCGATGAATTGGTCACTGTGCTCCCGAATCCCAATACGGGCGGTTCGGGAGGATTCGCGCGTGGAATGATGGCGGCTACCGAAACTCCCGGTCAGTTCACCCATATCATTTTGATGGATGATGATGTCTCCATCATGCCCGAGAGTTTGATTCGCACGTTCAACCTGCTCTCTCTTGCAAAGGGTAAATACAAGGATGCCTTCATTAATGGTGCCATGCTTTCGATGGAAGATCCAAGCCGCCAGTTCGAAGATGTCTCATTTGTGACCCCTTCTGGTGCCTATCGTCGCGTGAAGGAAGATTTGAATGTCGGTAAGTTGACTGCCATCCTCGAAAACGAGCGCACAAACGTCGAGGTTGACCAGGCTTACGGAGCTTGGTGGTATAGCTGCATCCCTGTGAAAGCTATTGAAAAGAACGGCCTTCCCATGCCTTTCTTTATCCGCTGTGACGACGTTGAGTTTGGCATGCGCAATAAGCCTGTCTATATGACCATGAATTGCATTTGCGTGTGGCATGCAAGTTTTGAGGGGCGTTTCCGCGCTTCGGTTGATTGCTACCAGTACTTTCGCAACTTCTTTGCCATGATTGCTCTCGATGATTGTGCTGACGAGAAGATGTTTGTCCTTCGTATTCAGCGAGGGGTACGTCAGAACTTGCGCGATATGGACTATCAGGCTGCCGAGTTTATTCTTGATGGCTTTGAGGACTATCTGCGCGGCCCTGAGTATCTCCAGAAGCTTGATGGTGCCGCAACGATGGCCGGCAAGGGTAAGTTAAACGAAAAACTGACTCCTGTTTCCGAAATGGACCCAGAGCTTCTTCGTAATGCAGGGGTTACGGAGCAAGTACTCGCTAATGCTAATCTGGAATTCCATCCATCGAGGTTTATGAAGATCTGGAGATCCATTCCTTACGACAAGCATTATCTCCCCGATGTCCTGTTGCGTGGCAAACCTGGCTATGTGGTTAAGAACGGTAGCTGTACGCTTGAGGGCAACTCGATGCGTTGCAAGACGCTTATCTTTCTTGATCCGACTCGTGAGAAGGGGTCGGTCCGCACGATGGATCGAGCACGGTTCAAGAGTATTCGCCGTCGAGAACACGAACTGATGACGCGCTATCGTAAAGAAGGCAAGAGCGTCAGAGGGGCATGGAAAGATGCCATGCCGTATATGACTTCGCGAGAGTTCTGGGAAAAGTACTTGGGACTTTAATAAGAAGAGGTCCGGATTAAGTCCGGACCTCTTCTTATTTTGAATAGGTTTTATAGGCTTGTAGCTCCCATTGCTTTCTTTCGACCTTCGCAACCGAGTCGAGAATGAGTCCCGTTGCCAAGCTCAGGCCGCACAGAAACATGAATGAGGCTGCGAGCATGGCTGTGGGGAAGCGGGGGACTAAGCCGGTTTGGAAGTACTCCGCAACAATTGGTAATCCCAGGGCAAGACCGATGATGGCGAAAACGAGTGCAATAAGACTAAAGAACTTGAGCGGACGATAGTCTTTAAAGAGCGTCCCGATCATTGCGATGACCTTGATGCCGTCGCTGACCGTGTTGAGTTTGGATTCGGAGCCAGCAGGGCGATCGCGATACTCCACCGGCACGTCTTTAATGCGCCAGCGGTGATCGACGGCGTGGATGGAGAGCTCGGTTTCGATCTGGAAGCCCTCACTCAAGACGGGGAAGGTCTTGACGAAAGGCTTGCTCATGGCTCGGTAGCCGGTCATCACGTCGTCAAAGCTGTAGCCGTAAATCCACTTAATCATAGCGCGAACAAGGTTGTTGCCAAATCCGTGAAAGGCTCGTTTATTCTCTTCGGCATAGGTGCCGTTTGACAGGCGATCGCCAACGGTCATATCCGCTTCGCCGTTAAGGATGGGCTCACAGAGTGGCTTGGCGGCCTCAGCAGGGTAGGTATCGTCGCCGTCGACCATCAAGTAGCATTCGGCATCGATATCGCGGAACATTTGGCGGCACACGTTGCCTTTGCCCTGCCTGGGCTCGTGGCGCACCGTGGCCCCGTGCTGATTGGCTATTTGCGAAGTGTCGTCGGACGAGTTGTTGTCGTAAACATAGACAACTGCGCCGGGCAGCTCTCGATGAAAATCGTCGACAACTTTGCCAATCGTCAGCGCTTCGTTGTAACAGGGGATTATGACGGCGGTATTCGAATAGTCCATGTAGGACCTCCTTTAATGACTCATCTGGTCGAAAGTATACCTATCGCCCGTCGCTTTGATTAGATATGGGTTAGTTCTCCAGATTTGTTGCGGTGGGTTATCGTCATCGTGGGAGGGCTATACTTTCCACTGTTATGTTTTACGAGACAAGGAGATGGTCCGTGGCTGACAACGTAGAGAGTCAGAAAGCGGTGGCTAAACCGGCCTCTCACGCTAAAAATGATTTTGAAAAGGACAAGTTCATTCTTAAGCAGCTTGTCACCAAAGATTTTAAAATCAAATATCGTCGCAGCGTTTTGGGCGTGGCATGGTCCGTCCTCAATCCGCTGTTGATGATGGTTGTTATGTCGATTGTGTTCTCGACAATCTTCGCGCAAGGTCGCAATGGTTCTATTACGCCCGAAATGTATCCGCTTTACTTGATTGTCGGTAACGTGACGTTCTCTGTCATGTCCGAATCGACGAACCAAGCGCTTATGTCCATCATTTGGGCTTCCTCGCTGCTTAAGAAGGTCAAGGTGCACCGTTGGGTCTTTCCGGTGCAGAAGGTGCTGTTCTCGCTCGTTAACTTCGCCTTCTCTTTGGTTGCTGTCGCCTTGGTTATGCTTTGGTTCCACGTGCTTCCCACCTGGCATTTAATTCTGCTGCCGGTTTGCTTGCTCCTGCTTATGTGTTTCTGCATGGGCTTGGGCATGATGCTGTCTGCGCTGGCGGTTTTTTTCCGCGATGTTATGCACCTGTGGACCGTTGTTATCACGGCCTGGATGTATCTGACGCCGATTTTCTGGACGACCGACTTCATTAGCCAGATGGCACATTGGATTCAGGTGCTCGTGGTTGTCAATCCCATGTACAACTACCTTCAGTTTATGCGCGATATTTTCCTGTTTAACACCATGCCCTCTGCGCTTACCTTTGGGCTGTGTGTTGTTTGGGCTGTTATTGCTCTTGCTATTGGCTACACCGTGTTTCATAAGACCGAGCACAAGTTTATTCTCTACATCTAAGGAGTGCTGTTCATGACTGAATCTGCTATTGATTACAGCAAGCAGCCCCTTGCTGTTGAGGTCAAAGACGTCACCATGATCTTTAACATGGCGTCCGAGTCGCTTACAAACCTCAAGGAGTACTTTATTAAGCTCGCCAAGCACGAGCTGTTCTTTGAGGAGTTCCGTGCGCTTAAGCACATTTCGTTTGATGTGCATCGCGGCGAGGTCGTTGGCCTTGTTGGTACTAACGGTTCCGGCAAGTCTACGATGCTCAAGATTATCGCTGGCGTTTTGGAGCCCAGCGAAGGCGAGGTTAAGGTTCACGGCAATATTGCACCGCTGATTGAGCTTGGTGCCGGCTTTGACCCGGAACTTACCGCGCGTGAGAATATCTATCTGAACGGTGCGCTGCTTGGCTATACCAAGGAGTTTATCGACGCTAGTTTTGACGAGATCATCGAGTTCGCTGAGCTTAAAGACTTCGTTGACATGCCCTTGAAGAACTTCTCTTCGGGTATGGTCGCACGCATTGCCTTTGCTATCGCTACGATTACCGAGCCCGATATCCTCATCGTCGATGAGACGCTTTCTGTTGGCGACGTCTTTTTCCAGCAGAAGTGTGAGCGTCGTATTCAGCACTTTATTGAGAGCGGCGACGTCACGGTCTTATTCGTTTCTCACTCCATGGAGCAGGTTGAGCGTATTTGTCAGCGTGCCGTATGGATCGAGAAAGGCGATCTACGCATGGATGGCCCCGTGGACGAGGTCTGCAAGGCGTACCACGACCAGTTCAAGTAGGTTATAATTTATTAGTCGCGTGCACTTGTACCCGCTTGGACGCGCGGCTTTATGCTCCATTAGCTCAGTTGGATAGAGCAGGGGACTTCTAATCCCAAGGTCGACGGTTCGAATCCGCCATGGAGCACCATATGAGTTTTAGAGACCCGGTAATAATGCCGGGTCTTTGCTTTTTGAGACGCGTGCGCGTGCAGTGCTCCCTCAACAATAAGTCCGATGCAGCGATGCTGCACCGGACTTTCTACATCCCAGAATGGCTATCAGCCTTTGGCTGCTGCGCTCCTACGCCTCAGTCGGCTCCACGCCCAGCTCGTTGCGGACGAGCTCGAAGGCGGCGGCGATGGCCTTGTCCATGTCGTAGTACTTGTAGCCGCCCAGACGACCGGCAAAGATCACGTCGCCCTCCTGCGCTGCCAGCTCCTCGTACTGCTTGTAGAGGGCCTCGTTCTTGGCGTCGTTGATGGGGTAGTAGGGCTCGTCACCGGGTTTCCAGTCGGCCGGGTACTCGCGCGTGATGACGGTCTTGTCCTGCGTGCCGAACTCGAAGTGCTTGTGCTCGATGATGCGCGTGTAGGGAATCTCGCGCTCGGTGTAGTTGACCACGGCCACGCCCTGGTGGTCCTGCTCGTCGAGCGTCTCGGTCTCAAAGCGCAGGCTGCGGTACTCGAGCGTGCCCAGCTTAAAGTCGTAGAACGCGTCGATGGGGCCGCAGTAGATCGTCTTAGCGGCGATATCGGGCTCGGCGGCGATCAGCTCCTTGTACTCCACGCCGCAACGCACCTCGACGCCCTCGAGCATGTTGGCGACCATCTTGGTGTAGCCGCCCATGGGGATGCCCTGGTAGCGGTCGTTGAAGTAGTTGTTGTCGTAGGTAAAGCGGCAGGGGAGGCGCTTGATGATGCTCGCGGGCAGGTCGCGGCAATCACGGCCCCACTGCTTCTCGGTGTAGCCCTTCACGAGCGTCTCGAAGATGTCGCGGCCGACGAGCGACAGCGCCTGCTCCTCAAGGTTCTGCGGCTCGCCGATGTTCTCGGCAGCCACCTGCTCGGCGATCTTGGCCTTGGCATCGGCCGGCGTGACGACGCCCGGCCACATCTTGGCGAAGGTGTTCATGTTAAAGGGCATGTTGTACATGTTGCCGTGGAAGTTGGCGACCGGCGAGTTGACGTAGTTGTTGAACTCGGCGAAGCGGTTGACGTAGTCCCAGACGTCCTTCATGGAGGTGTGGAAGATATGCGCGCCGTAGCGGTGGACCTGGATGCCCTCGACGTCCTCGGTGTAGATGTTGCCGGCGATGTGGTCGCGGCGGTCGATGACCAGGACCGACTTGCCGGCGCGCTTCGCGGCATTGGCAAAGACGGCACCCGAAAGGCCGGCACCGACGACAAGGTAATCGTACTGGGACATGGATATGCTCCTTTGTATGTCAATTGGACAGTTGCTTTTGTTTGGGGACAAACGTACCTGATGTGTTCGTCCCTGGGGTTAGTGTAGCAGACGTTTCCCCAGCAGCTCCAACGCGTGTGCGTAGCCTGGTTTCCAAATGATCTTAAGAGCCCGCTATTCTGCCCTTAGACACTCGGGCAAGACGCTTCCGACTGCATCCATTGCCTGCGGCCTCAGGTACTGCTCATTGAGCTTTGCTTTTCTGTAGGCGTAGCGAGTGTCTGCCGAGTACTTGATCAATACGTCGGTGAAGAATCGCTCCCAACTTAGGTACTTGCGGCTTTCGATATAGCTCGAGGGGTCCTCAAGGACCTTTGGAATGTCGTTGCTGGGGATGAGGCCAGATCGCAGAAGTGTCCACTCAAATGATTCCGGGAGGAACAAGCGAACGTTCTTGTAAACGCGCTGTCCCAGCACCTTTTCGATGTAGGGGCCAAACGCTGCGCCGTCTCCAATGGCAAGAACGTTTTGCTCTGGGCATTCGTGAATCGTTCGTTTTAGGTTTGCTACGCCGGTAGCGGTGTAGCAGGGGATTCCCAGTCGGTTGCAAAGGGCGCTGTAGAATTGATAACCAGACTTGCTATCCTCGACAATTACGGCATCGGGATTGTCGAAACCTACGTTAAGGTCCTGATACAGCATACTTGCCGTGTGGTCATATAGCGGCTTGGTCACCGAGTAGAAGCGCCTGTCGCTCTTCCGGCCATTGATCGTCTTGCTTGTGGTGTTGACCAGTTTTAGGATCTCGTCGACGCTGTAGGGGAGCTCGTTGGCGTCGCGACGAGATATCAGAACAAAATAGTTGGACGAGCCGTTGACGGCTTTGGCGAAGTCCTTTGAGTAGATAAACTCGTTACCCTCATCTAGAAAGACGATTGAATCTTCGATGATCGACAGCTCGCGCTCCCAGCGTCTGCCAGAAAGCGTTTCGCAAGGTACGTCGCAGCTGAGTGCAACGCCGCTTTCCGGTCCTCGGTCGTTGTAGTCGCGAATCATCGAGATGAGCGTCGTTTTGCCCGTGCCGCTGTTGCCGCGTATGAAGGAAATATTTCGTTTAAACGTGAGCGTGTATTTGACCTTTGCACGCTCTACGACAACGGTGTGCGTTCCCCTCATTACTCATCAACATCCAAAAAGTCATTCGTGGCACCGACAAACTCCTGCATGTTCCTGACGATGCGGCCATCGTTTTCAATGCGGATTTCAAAGTTCTTCCAGGGGAATTTCATGATGTGGTAAAGGGTCACCAGCACATCCTGTTCTTTGCCGATCTTGAGTAGCCAGCGGGCACAGTTGTCTCCGCAGGTGGATGCGTTAAACACCATATTTGGGAGATTGCGCACCAGCAGCAGCGTCTTAACGCCGCCGGACAGTTCGAGTGGAGTGATTGAGCCCAGCTGCTTGCTTACGATGTTGTGGGGACCGATGAGCTCTGATCCGTCCACGCGTTTAATAATCTGTGCGGCCATGGGGTCTTCGAACCATGAGTCCAAGTATGAATTCCTAAAATAGGTTTCGGTATCGTAGATGGAACCGGGGTAATCCCCCAGGTGAATGCTCAGCATGTGGGTCTCCAGACGTAGTGTGACTGCAACGATTATATGCCAGTAATAAAATGCCGGCAGCAGCGAGGTCGCTGCTGCCGGCGCTGGCATTATTAGCGCGTAGTCGTGTTGATGGATTTGCTCGCGAGGTTACTTTTCGAGACGCTTCCTCAGCAGCTCCAGCGCGTGGGCATACCCCTGCAGGCCCTCGCCGGTGATGGTGGCGAAGCAGGCCAGGCGGGCGTAGCTCACCTGGCGGAAGTCCTCGCGCGTCTCGACGGCGCTGATGTGGACCTCAACGGCGGGGATGGCGACGGCCTTGAGGGCATCGAGGATCGCTACGCTCGTATGCGTGTAGGCAGCTGGGTTGATGACGATGCCGTCGACCTCGCCGTAGGCCTCCTGGATCTTGTCGACGATGCTGCCCTCGTGGTTGGACTGGAAGACCTCGACCTCGTCAAAACCTTGTGCGGCGCCTGCCTCCTGGCAGATCTGGACCAGGCGGTCGTAGTTGTCGCTGCCGTAGATGCCCGGCTCGCGAATGCCGAGCATGTTGAGGTTGGGGCCGTTGATGACGAGTGCTTTCATGGTTGCTTCCTTTGCGGTCTGGTTGGTGGCGGGGCTTGCTGTCTGCGGCGTTTGCCCAGATAAAACCTGCCAAAATAAACCTGTCCCTTTTTGGCAGGTTTTAGAGGGTGTCGAGGAGGGCGCGGGCGGTGTTGGCGGCGCAGTCGCGTGAGTCGATGATGTAGTCGGCCCAGGCGCGGTAGCGCGGCATGCGCTGCTCGGCGAGCTTATCGATGCCGTCGCGGGCGGTGATGGGGCGGCCCTTGTGGGCGAGCTCCTCGAGCTTGCGGTTGAGCATCACGATCTGGCTGTTTTGGTGCAGCAGCGGGTAGTTCTCGTCGCGCGTGACCACGCCGCCGCCGGTGGAGAGCACCAGGCCGCTGCGCTTGGAGATGTCGGACAGCGCCGCCGTCTCCTGCTCGCGGAATGCCGCCTCGCCACGTTCGACGATAAAGTCGGCGCAGGGCATGCCGAGGCGCTCCTCGAGCGCGCGGTCCAAGTCGATGTGCTCGCGACCCGTGAGCTGAGCGATCTGCTCGCCTACGCGGGTCTTGCCCGAACCCGGCATGCCGATGAGCGCGATGTTCTGCTCGCGGCGAGACAAGTGCTCCGTTACGTCCAGGATGCGCTCGCGCGGTGTAATCTGACCGGTGTAGCGCTCAACAGCCTGTGCCGCTTGGGCCACGAGCATCAGCAGGCCGCCGATGCAGGGGATGCCGCGGCGCTCGGCCTCGAGCATGAGTCCCGTGCGGGCGGGATTGTAGACAATGTCGATGACACCCTCGAGCGCATCGAGCCCTTCGAGCGTGCAGGGCGCGTCGGGGCAGTGAGGGAACATGCCGGCGGGCGTGCAGTTGACGAGCAGCGCCGCGTCGGACTGCTGTGCGATGTTATCGTAGTTGACCTCGCTCGTGCGGCCGACAGGCACAACGACCGCGCCCAGGTCGCCGAGCACCATACTGGCCGTGGTGCCGGCACCACCGGTGGCGCCGAGCACGAGGACCTTCTTTCCGGCAACCTCAACGCCCAGCTCCTCGACCAGGCACTGAAAACCAAAGTAGTCTGTGTTGTCGCCGCGCAGGCGGCCGTCGGGTAGGCGCGTGATGGTGTTGACGTTGCCCATGCGCTTGGCCAGGGGGCTCAGTTCGTCCAGGTATTCCATGACGGCGCGCTTGTAGGGGATGGTCACGTTGGTGCCTTCCCACTCGTCGCCCGTCATAAAGGCCGCGAGGTCCTCGGGCTCGCGCTCAAAGCGCACGTACTCGAGCCCCGCGAGCTCTTTGTAGATGGTCGGGGTGTAGCTGTGGCCCAGCACGCGGCCCAGCACGCCGTAGGGACGGGTTGCGGCGGTATCGGTCATCTAAAGCACCTCCGTGTAGCTGCCAAAGTAGGTGAAACTCTCGCACACGTCGTCGATGGAATCGAGCAAGTCGTCGAGGGCCTTGCTGCCAAAGGGGCAGTCCAGGTCAAAGTAGAACATAAACTCAAAGTCGTGCCCGGGGATGGGGCGGCTTTCGAGCTTGATGAGGTTGATGTTGAGCGCGTAGAAGCGCTCGAGTACGCGGTAGAGGGCACCCGGCTCATTGGCCGTGGTGATCATGAGCGAGGTGCGGTTGGCACCGGGATAGACGCGCGGCTCGCGGCTGATGACGACAAAGCGCGTGTAGTTATTGTCCGAGTCCTGGATGTTGGGCTCCAGCACCTCCAGACCGTAGAGCGCGGCGCAGCTGCGCGAGGCGATGGCGGCGACATCGGTGCGCTCGGAGTTGGCGACCATCTCGGCCGACATAGCAGTGTTGGGGTACTTGGTGGCGTGCAGGCTGTGGGCCTCAATAAAGCTAGCGCACTGGGCGATGGCTTGGCCATGGCTGTAGACCTTGTGCACGTCGGCGAGCTTGGTGCCGGGCTTGACGAGCAGGTTGTGATCGATCTTGAGGCGCAGCGAACGCACGATATAGAAGTCGAACTGGGCGAGAAGATCGTAGACGGCGTTGACCGAGCCCGCGGTTGAGTTTTCGATGGGCAGCACGCCAAACTCGCAGAAGCCGTCGCGTATGGCGCGCATGACGCCCTCAAAGGTCTCAAAGAACGCAATATCGGGCACGTCGAAGAGCTTGCACGCGGCGATCTGGCTGTAGGCGCCTTCCACGCCCTGGCAGGCGACGGTGGCCGTCTGAGGGAAAGGTGTGTCAAATGCTGCTGCCGTGGCATGGGCCTTTTGCGACACGGTGATGCCCTTGAGTTCGTTGATGTAGCGCTGCTGCTCGGCCTTGCTCATGCTCATGAGGAGGCGGAACAGGGTAATGGTCTGGGCCTCGTAGCGCTCGGGTGCTCGGCTGGCGAGGTTGTTGAGCTTGGAGCGCTCGCGGGCGGGGTCGAAGACGGCCTTGCCCATCTCGATCTTTGATTTGGCGACCTCGGTGGCAATGTCCATGCGCTCGACAAAGCTGTTGAGGAGCTTGGTGTCGATGCCATCGATGGCCTGGCGAATATCGGCAAGGTCCATGGAGACCCCTTTCGTGAATCGTTGCCTGGGGTAGTTAATTTGGGACGGGGCTTTTTTAGCTACCCTTTGACTGGTGGCGAATCGATGGGTGCCGGGGCAAATACTCACTGGCATATGGGGGTAGCTAAAAAAGCCCCGTCCCAAATTAACTACCCTCGGGGTGGGTGGGCTAAAGCTGGGCGGCGTCTTCTAGGAGGGCGTCCCAGATGGCGAGCGCCGCGGCTGCCTCGGCTACGGGGACGGCGCGCGGGACGATGCAGGGGTCGTGGCGGCCGTGGACCGAGAGTTCGGCATTTTCCATGGCATCCATGTCCACGGTCTGCTGCTCGCGACCGATGGAGGGCGTCGGCTTTACGGCCATCCGCCACATGACGGGCGCGCCGGTGGAAATGCCGCCCAGGATGCCGCCGGCGTTGTTGGACTCGACCGCAATCTCGCCGGTCTCGGCATCAACGCGATACGGATCGTTGTTCTCGCTGCCGCGCATGGCGGCCACGGCAAAGCCCATACCAAACTCCACGCCCTTTACGGCGGGAATGCCAAAGGCGATCTGCGCGATGCGGTTCTCGATGCCGTCGAACATGGGGTCGCCGATGCCCGCGGGAAGGCCGTAGATGCCGCACTCCACGATGCCACCGATGCTATCAAGCTCGTCGCGTGCGGCGAGAATCTCCTCGCGCATACGGCCGGCGGCTGCCGCGTCGATGCACGGTAGGTCGTTCGTAAGGATTGCCTTGCGGTCGGCCTCGCGATAGACCATGTCGTCCATGGGCAGGTCGGAAATACCGCCGATCTGCGCGACGTGCGCCATCACCTTGATGCCGCGGGCCTCGAGCGCCTGCAGCGCGATGCCGCCGGCGATGCACAAGGGTGCCGTCAGGCGGCCGGAAAAATGCCCGCCGCCGGCGACATCGTGCATGTTGTGGTACTTCACACGCGCCGGAAAGTCCGCATGCCCCGGGCGGGGCTTGCGGCGCAGCTCGGAATAGTCCTTGGAGCGCGTGTTGGTGTTCTCGATAATCGCGGCTATGGGCGCGCCGGTGGTGTGCCCATCGACCACGCCGGCAACGATGTGCGCGGCGTCGGCCTCGCGGCGCTTGGTCGCGGTCTCGTCGCGACCGGGGGCGCGACGGTCCAAAAAGGCCTGCAACGCCTCCTGGTCAACGGCGATACCTGCCGGAATGCCGTCGAGCGAGCAGCCGATGGCGGGGGAGTGCGACTGGCCGAAGATGCTTAAGTGCAAAACGTTGCCAAAGGTCGAGGACATGCTACTCCTCCTCGAGCGTGACCTTGCCGCCCAGCAGGCGGTAGTGGTCGAAGAAATCGGGATAGGACTTGTTGACGGCCTCGGCACCGTGGATCACAACTTCGCCGGTAGCACGGCTCGCAGCGATAGCGGCCATCATGGCGATACGATGGTCGTTGTGCGAATCGACCTCGCCGCCGGTAAAAGCATCGACACCCTTGATGATGAGATCGTCGCCGGCAATGCGCACCTGTGCGCCCAGCGCGGTGAGCTCGCGGGTGGTAGTGGCAAGACGGTCGGATTCTTTGATGCGTAGGCGGGCACAATCGCGGATGAACGTGCGGCCTTGTGCCAACGACGCCACGGCAGAGATAACGGGCACCAGGTCGGGAATGTCGTGGGCGCTCATCTCAAAGCCGGCGAGCTTGTCGGACTGCACGGTGGCGGCGTTGGTGGAGCGCACGATGCGGGCGCCAAAGCGCGAAAGCGCGGCAAGCACGTTGCGATCACCCTGGGCGGAGCTCAGCGACACACCCTCGACGGTGATGGGGTCGGAGCCGATGGCGCCGGCACACAGCCAAAAGGCGGCGTTGGACCAGTCGCCCTCGACAGCCACGTTGCCGGGCGTGCGGTACGAGCCGCTGCTTACGCGGAAGTTTGTGACCTCGGGCTTGCCGTTTTTGGCGGGGATGCGCTCGACGTTGACCTCGACGCCGAAGGCCTTCATGGCCTGGATGGTCAGGTTGATATAGGGGCGGCTCTCGATAAGGCCGGTCACCTGCACACAGGAGGGCTGGGCCAGCAGCGGGGCTGCCAACAGTAGACCGGAAATATACTGCGAGCTCACATTGCCCGGCAGGATAAAAGTACCCGGGCGCATGCGGCCACTTGTCTTGAGCGGAAAGCCGCCCAGGCCCTGCAGGTCGCAGCCGGCGGCGATGATCTCGTCGGAGAGCGGGGAGAGGGGACGTGCGCCCAGACGGCCCTGGCCCACAAACGTGGCCTCTGCTCCCAGCGCGCAGGCGACGGGCAGCATAAAGCGGAGCGTGGAGCCGCTCTCGCCGCAGTCGAGCGTGCCGCCGGCAAGTGCCTTGAGCAGGCCGAACTCAATACTCTTCATAGTGGGATGGACTTGGAAGCCATCCTCGACGGTCTCGATGCGGGCGCCGAGCGCCGTGAGGCAGCGCACCGTGGCCTCGATATCGGCGCAGGTGGTGTTGCAGGTCACATGCGTCTCTCCGTTGGCAAGGGCGGCGCAGATGATCAGGCGGTGCGCCATCGACTTGGATGCGATGGCGGGGACGGTGCCCTTGAGTGGGGACGGAGTGATGCGGGCTAGCATGCGGAGGCGTCTCCCTTCTGGCCGAGGCCCTCGGCAATTAAATCATGAAAGGCGGAAAGCGGCGTGCGGTCGATGCTGCAGCGGCCAATGTCGTGCGGAATTACCAGGTCGATGGTGTCACCGGCGCGTTTTTTGTCGTGCAGCGCCTCGGCAAAGACGGCGTCGGCCGAAAGCTCGCAGCGGGTCTTAAGGCCGTGGCGTGCGCAGAGCTCCTCGATGCGGCCAGGCAGCTCGGCGTCGCAAATGCCGTGCAGGGCTGCGGCGCGCGTGATGATGCCCATGCCGATCGACACGCAGTTGCCATGTCCCAGCTCAAAGTGCTCGCAGGCCTCGACAGCGTGTCCGGCACTGTGCCCAAAGTTGAGGAGCTTGCGCTGGTTGGTCTCGCGCTCATCGGCGACAACCACGGCGCGTTTAATGTCGATATTGCGGGCGATGATGAGCGCCACGCGGGCCACGTCGCGGTTGAGGAGCTCCAGCGTGAGCGGGGTCTTCTCCAACTCGGTGAAAAGCTCGGGGTCGGCGATCACGGCGTGTTTGACGACCTCTCCGCAACCGTCGGCGAACTGCTCGGGCGTGAGGGTGGCGAGACACCCCACGTCGGCAATAACAACACTCGGCTGCCAAAAGGCGCCGGCCAGGTTTTTGCCGGCAGCTAGGTCGATGGCCGTCTTGCCGCCCACCGATGAATCAACCATAGCGAGCAGGCTCGTGGGGATCTGCACAAACTTGCAGCCGCGCATGTAGGTAGCGGCCACAAAGCCGGCCACGTCGCCCACGACGCCGCCGCCGAGCGCCACGATCACGTCGGAGCGCGAAAGCTCGTGCTCGGCCACAAACTCCAAGATGTTGATGTAGGTCTCGGCGCGCTTGTGGGCCTCGCCGGCCTCGAAGGTGCAGACACTCACCGTATAGCCCGCAGCCTCCAGGCTCTGCTTAACGGGCATCTGGTAGAGCGGACCCACATTGGTGTCTGTCACAATGACGGCGCGCGATCCGCCGGCGGTGGCGCGCACGAGCGGGCCCGCCTGCTCCAGCAAAAACGTGCCGACGTGCACCTGGTAGGGGCGTGCGGTGTCGATATCGATGGTAATCGCCATAAGCTTTGGTCCTTTCGACCTGGCGTGATAGGTGGTCTAGTGGGTGGCCTCGTCGTCGAGCGCGCGCTTGATGCGGTCGCCCTCGGCAAGGAGATTCTCAAGATAACGCTGGTCGCGGTCCTTGAGCGCACGGCTGTAGGCGCCAAGCGACTCGATCAGATGATCGATCTCGAAGGCGAGCGCGTCGGCGTCGTCAATCATGAGCTCGGACCACATCTGGGGGTTGAGGTGCGCCACGCGGGTAAGGTCGCGGTAGCTTCCGGCTGAAAAGCCGTGGTGGACCTGGGCGGTCGGGCTTTTGACGTAGGCGTTTGAGACGACGTGCGCGAGCTGGCTCGTAAAGGCGATCACGCGGTCGTGCTCGGCGGCGGTGGTCACGCTGAACTTGCCAAACCCTAAGGGGCGCACCATTTCGCGCACCTGGCCTAAAAGCTCCAGCTTGAGCGCATCGTCCACTGCAGGCGGCACGAGCACGAGTGGCGCGCCCTGGAACAGGTCGGCACGGGAGTGAGCGTAGCCCGAGTACTGGGTGCCCGCCATGGGGTGCGCGCCCACAAAGTAAAACCCGTACTCGCGGGCGAGTTCGAAGGCACGCTCGCACACGATGCCCTTCACGCCCACGGTGTCAATCACCACGGGTCCCATGATGGCCTCGGTATCGGTGGCGTCGGCGAGCGCTTGGGCGTGCGTCTCGAGCCACTCGATGCAGGCCTCGGGGTAACAGGCCAGCACGATGATGTCGCACTCGCCGAGCGTCTCGTCGTTGAGCTCGCCGGCGACGGTGCCCATGCTGGCGGCCGTCATGACGTCATCGTCGGGGTCCCAGGCCAGCACACGGACGCCCGCCTGCGCATAGCCGCGGGCAAAGCTGCCGCCGATCAGCCCCAGGCCCACAACGCCGGCGCATTTGGGGCCGCCCTGGTTAACGCGTGCGTTTCTCACCGTACCCATGGGCTACTCCATGGTCTCTTGGCAGACAACCTCGCGGATGGCGCGGATGCGGCGCATGGTGTCGTCGAACTGGTCGGGGGTGAGGGCCTGGGCGCCGTCGGACCATGCGCGGCTGGGCTCGTCGTGGACCTCGATCTCCAGACCGTTGGCGCCGCAGGCGGTCGCGGCGAGCGCCATGGGTTCAACGTAGCGGGTGTAGCCGGTGGCGTGGCTGGGGTCGGCCACGACGGGCAGGTGCGACAGGTGGTGCAGCACCGGCACGGCGTTGAGGTCGAAGGTGTTACGGGTACGGGTCTCGAAGGTGCGAATGCCGCGCTCGCACAGGATAACGTTGTCGTTGCCCTCGCTCATGATGTACTCGGCAGCCATGAGCAGCTCGTCGATCGTGCCGGACATGCCGCGCTTGAGCAGAATCGGGGTCTGGGTCTTGCCGACCTCCTTGAGCAGGGGGAAGTTCTGCGCGTTGCGGGCGCCGATCTGCATGACGTCAATCTTCTTATCCAAGAAGACCTGCACGTCGCGCGGGTCCATGATTTCGGTGACGATCGGCATGTCGAGCTCGGCCGATGCCTCGCATAGCAGGTCCAGCCCGGCGGGGCCCATGCCCTGGTAGGCGTAAGGGGAGGTGCGGGGCTTGTAGGCACCGCCACGCAGCATGGTGGCGCCGGCGGCCTTTACGCGACGGGCGATGCGAATGAGGTTTTCGCCCTCGACGGAGCAGGGTCCGGCGATGACCTGGAACTGGTCGCCGCCGATCTTGATGCCGTGGCCGCAGTCGATGACAGAGTCCTCGGGGTGAAACTTGCGGTTGGCACGCTTGAACGGCTCGGAGACGCGCTGCACACGCTCGACGACGTCCATGGACTCGAGCAGGAACGGGTCGATCTTGGTCGTATCGCCCACCAGGCCGATGATGGTCTCGTTCTCGCCGCGCGACACGTCGGTTTTGAGACCCTTCTTCTCAATCCAGCTGACGATGTGGCCGATGGCCTCATCGCTTGCGCTCCGCTTTAAAATTGCAATCATGGTGTGCCTCTCACCTCGATGGATAACCCTTGCAAAAACGGCCCGCAGTGCGAGCCGTATCATATGGTGCATGAGAGTTTATACTAATTATTTCACTTTTGCGTCCTAAAGTGAGCCGTTGCGCTTCGTCTCCCACGTAATTGCAGAGCTTTTTCTATTATGTTGTTAGCTCGTGGCGCACTTGGGTATAATGCCAACCGTTGGCCCTATTAGCTCAGGGGATTAGAGCGTCTGCCTCCGGAGCAGAAGGCCGTTGGTTCGAATCCAACATGGGGCACCATCGAACGTAAGGCCGTCCGAACCTCGTATGGTCCGGGCGGTTTTCTTATACCGATGCGACGTGATGGGACGTGGTATGGCAGCTACAGATATCGAGCGCGGACTTTCGACCGCCGAGGTCGAGGAGCGCATTGCCGCCGGCAAGATCAACCGCAACATGGAGCTCAAGACCAAATCGGTTCGTGAGCTTATCATCGAAAATCTCTGCACGCTGTTCAATCTGATCAACGTGATTTTAGCGATTTTGGTCATTATGACCGGATCGTTTAAGAACCTGACGTTCCTGTTCGTGGTGTTCCTCAATACCGCCATTGGCGTTATCCAGTCCATGCGCTCCAAGAAGATGGTCGATAAGCTCACACTGCTGACCTCTAAGAAGGCCATCGCGGTGCGCGATGGTGCCGAGGTGGAGCTCGACTTGGACCAGATCGTGCTCGACGACATCATTCGTCTGGGGCGCGGGGACCAGATACCTGCCGACGCCGTGGTGGTATCGGGCGAGGCGCTCGTTAACGAAAGTCTGCTGACGGGCGAGAGCGACCTCATCAAAAAGCAGCCTGGCTCCGAGCTCATGAGCGGCAGCTTTATCGACTCGGGCCTGTTGCGTGCCCGCGTGGTCCATGTTGGTGCGGATAACTATGTGGCCAAGATCAACAACGAGGCCAAGTACGTCAAAAAGGTCAATTCCGAGATCATGAACGCGCTCAACGCCATCGTGCGTTTTGCAAGCGTCATCATGATTCCGCTCGGTCTGGCTCTGTTCGCCTCGAGTGTAAGTGGGTTGTGGGACGCCGCCGGTACCCCGGGCGATAGCGCGCTTTCGTGGTGCTTTTCCGAGCTGCTGGCCGGTCGCGTGCCTTCGTCGGCGCTGCTGTCCACGGTGGGCGCTCTTTTGGGCATGATTCCGCAGGGCCTGGTGCTGCTGACCTCGTCGGTGCTCGCGATTGCCACGGTGCGCCTGGCGCGCCGCAAGGTACTCGCGCAACAGCTCTATTGCATCGAGACGCTCGCGCGCGTCGACGTGCTGTGCCTGGACAAGACGGGCACTATCACGTCGGGTCGCATGGAGGTCGAGGGCACTTATCCATTGCCCGTTGAGGGCGTGGGCTTGGGCCCGGACGAGGCACCTGTCCCCGTCGATACTACCGTGCTCGATTTTGCGCTTGCCAATGTCGCGCGCGCGACCTCGGCCGATGCCAATGAGACCTGCCAGGCGCTGCTCAACTACTACGCCGACCGCCCGGTCGAGGTGTCCGAGCCGCTGTCGGTCATTCCGTTTTCGTCCTCCAAAAAGTGGAGCGGCGCCTCGTTTGCGCAGGGCTCCTATGTGATGGGCGCGGCGCAATTTGTGCTTTCGGAGCGTATCTTTGCGCAGGTCGAAAATCGTGTGGCCGAGCTTGCCGACACCTGCCGCGTGCTCGTGGTGGCCCGTGTGGACGGCTTTACGCCCGATGGCGATATGGTGGGCGAGGCCGAGCCCGTGGGCTTTGTGACCATTCGCGATGAGATTCGCACTTCGGCCGCCGAGACCATCGGCTACTTTAACGAGCAGGGTGTGACCCTTAACGTGATCAGTGGCGACGACCCGCGCACGGTGTCGTCGATCGCGCGCGTGGTGGGCGTGCCGGGGGCGGACGCTTATGTGGACGCCACGACGCTCGATACGCCGTCCAAGATTGATGCGGCGGTGGACCGCTATCACGTCTTTGGCCGCGTGACCCCGCAGCAGAAGCGCGAGCTCGTGCAGGCGCTCAAACGTCGCGGCCATACCGTTGCCATGACGGGTGACGGCGTCAACGATGTGCTGGCACTCAAGGAGGCGGACTGCTCCGTGGCCATGGCCGCCGGTTCCGACGCCGCACGCAACGTGGCCGAGATCGTGCTGGTCGATAACGACTTTGCCTCGATGCCCGCCGTGGTGGCCGAGGGCCGTCGCTCCATCAACAACCTGCAGCGTTCGGCCGCGCTGTTCCTGACCAAGACGCTGTTCTCGATGGGCCTGGCGGCACTGTGCATCGCGCTGCCGCCGTATCCCTTTGAGCCTATCCAGATGACGCTCATCAACTTCTTCTGCATCGGCGCGCCGGGCTTTGTGCTGGGCCTTGAGCCCAACAATGCCCGCGTGAAGGGGTCATTCTTGACCAACGTGCTCAAGCGCGCGCTGCCGGCGTCGGTTGCAGTCATTTTGGCCGCGGCGCTCGATATCTTTGTGGCGCGCGTGTTTGGCTTTAGCCAGCTCACGCTGTCGACGATGTGCCTTCTCACGTCGTGTGCGGCAAGCGTGAGCCTGATCTGGCGTATCTCGCAGCCGCTCACACCCTTGCGTGTGGTGCTCTTTGTATTTGTCGTCGTCGGCATCTTGGCGGGCGTTATCGGATTCCCCGAGCTGCTGTCCATCGCCAACTTGTCGATGGGCGAGGCAATTATCCTTCTGGTGATTGTGGTCTTTACTTGCAGCGTGTTCTTTAAACTCGCCACGATGATGGATTCTCTGAAGCCGCGTCGCCGCCATGCCGCCACTGGCTTTGGCCGCGGCGTGCGCGTTCGCTTGGGCCGCGGTGGCGGCAAGGTGAGCTCGACGGGCTCGACGGCCGAGCGTTTTGCCAAGCGCGTCGCCGCCGACATGGCGCAGCGCCGCGAGGAGCGTACGACCCGTGAGGCCGAGGCCCGAGCGCTCGAGGGCGTGGAAAAGACCCAGCCCAAGAAAAAGAAGGGCGCGGGCGCCAAGCGCTCGCGTGTGACCAAGTCCGCCCAGGGCATTAAGGTCTCGATGCCGAGCAAAAAGAAGAAGTAACCGCACCTCGCAGGGTAGCTAATTTGGGACGGGGCTTTTTTAGCTACCCGGCTGATGACGCGATCTATTTGGCCGATTGGCGGCCAGGGCAGCTAAAAAAGCCCCGTCCCAAATTAGCTACCCTGCGATGTTGAATTGGTGCCCTGTGCCTTTAGGGGCGTAGCGATGTTATGCTCTAACCTCGATTGTTCGAATGATTCCGAAAAGAGGATGCCGTGATTTGCCCGCATTGTCTCAAGACCATAGAGGACGGCTCCTCGTTCTGCCCCTATTGCAATACCTATGTTGGCCCGGGCGATGGCCCCGAGCACACCGAGTTTGTGTTCTGCGAAGGCTGCGGTGCCCGTCTGTCGCCTCATGACCGTACCTGTTCCAAGTGCGGGCGCCCTGCCCCGGGCATTCTATCCGAGGATGCGGCAGCATCCGACCTGGCTGCTGGGCGCACGGCTGGTTTTCCCCGCCTGACGCAGGAGCAGATCGATACCGAGGTGCCCCATGCGCCGGCCTCTGCCGCCGCGGTACTTTCCGATGCCGCCGATCCCAATGAGACCTGCGTGCTGCCGGCTTTCGACAGGGATTTTGGCATTCCCAAGGTCGATATCCCGCTGCCGGTGTCCCTTCGTGACGACGCTCAGTCCAAAAATCAAAAACCCAAGCGCAAGGTGCATCCTGACGAGGATGCCTACCACAAGCACAAGCGCCGTATTCCCAAGCCGCTCATCGTCATCGTGTTGCTCGCTGCCGTGTGCGGCAGTGCCTATTGGTTTGTGACGTCGGACCCCATGGGCGTTATGCCGGGCTTTTACGACCAGTTTGGCCAGGCCGCCAAGACGACGTTCCCCTCGCGCCAGAAGGGCGAGGCTACCGAGGAAGAGACCAAGTCCGACGATACCGCCGAGGTGGTCCAGGAGGAGACCGTCCTTTCCGACGACCAGCTCTATACCAAGCTCGACGGTCTGTATCGGACCATCGTGTCGTATGGCGACGATGATCAGATCGGCGAGGTTGTCGACTCGTTTAACAGCGGGTACCTGCGCACGCCGCTCTCCACGCGTCAGGAGCTGTCGCAGAGCGCTTATGCCCTGCGCGACCAGATCAAAAAGACCCAA
This sequence comes from Collinsella sp. SGI.180, assembly GCF_050313455.1. Lineage (NCBI taxonomy): Bacteria > Bacillati > Actinomycetota > Coriobacteriia > Coriobacteriales > Coriobacteriaceae > Collinsella > Collinsella sp. SGI.180. Next base: position 135,860 of record NZ_JBNPLL010000003.1, on the reverse strand, counting down.
GACGAGCTCAACAACCTTAAGGTGCAAGATGATACCGTCTACGCGGAGGATATCGAGCACCTCAAGCAGCTTGCCGAGTGGATGTACGAGCGCGTCGACATGATCTGCCAGAGCTGGGATATCTCGCTGTCCATTCCCGATGGCGAGTCGCTGAGCGCCCGCCAGAGTGAAATCTTGGCGCCCATCGCACAGGGCGGCAACAGCGCCCTTAACCAGTACGATGCCAATGTGAGCGCCTGGAAGCCGCAGCCGCGTTCGTAATTTGTTGCCCTCCGACGGCATAACCTGCGTGCGCAATTGATGGAAGCCCGTGCTTATTGCTACAATTCGTACAAATATGCTTTAAACGCACGAGGAAGGAACCACATGTTTGGTTTTAAGAAAGAGCTTTATACGCCCGAGTACCAGCTCGCTGGTGATGAGTGTGCGATCATCGAGACGTCGAAGGGTACGATCAAGGTCAAATTTGACGGCGAGGGCGCTCCCATCCATGTGGCGAACTTCTGCGAGCTTTCCACCATGGGCTTTTATGACGGCCTTAAGTTTCACCGCTATGTGCCCGGCTTTGTGATCCAGGGCGGCGACCCCAATACCCGCGATATGTCCGGCGCTGACGTCGCCGCCGGCCTTGAGGGCCCCGACGGTATGCCCGGCACCGGTGGCCCCGGCTACTGCATCAAGGGAGAGTTTGCCACCAACCCGCGCAACAGCCATGTGGACGGTGCGCTTGCCATGGCGCGTTCCATGGATCCCGATTCCGCGGGCTCCCAGTTCTACTTCTGCCTGGGCGCCCAGCACAATCTGGATTCCGGTTACACCGTCTTTGGCACCACGGTCGAGGGCCTCGACGTGATTTCGCAGCTGCGTGCCGGCGACGAGATCGTCCATGTCGAGATCGTTCACGAGTAAAAGGGGACTTCCTTGAATAGCCAGCTGATTCAACAGGGTCGAGCCGCTTATCGTGCGGGCGACTTTTCTGCAGCCGCTCAGATGCTCGGTGCGGCAAAGACCCCCAGCGAGATCATGGGCGAGGCCGACCATCTGCGTGGCAACGCTCTGATGCACCTGGGTATGTATGCCGAGGCTGCCGAGGCGTACGCGGCTGCCCTCAACGACGGCACCTATGGAAAGCGCGGCGCGCTGCTCACCAACCGCGGCAAGGCGCTCGCTGCCGTGGGTGACTATGTGACCGCAGCCCAGGCGTTCTCCGCCGCAACGCAGGATGCTTCCTATGCCACGCCGTTTAAGGCCTATCTGGGTCTTGGCAACGCGCTGTTCCAGTCGGGCGATTTCGCCAATGCAGGCACTGCCTTCCGCCAGGCCGCCATCGATGGCGCCAATCCAGCCCCCGCGGCCGCCCTTGGCGAACTCGGCCGCTGCTTCATCAAACTTGGCCGACCGGCGGACGCCGTGGAGACCTACCGCACCGCTATCGACTTTGCCGGTCCGCGCGATGACACGCGTGCGCTTAACGCGGGTATGGGCGAGGCACTTTCTGCCGCGGGTCGTCCTTCCGAGGCGCTCGATGCCTTTAATGCCGCCACCGCCGACGGCATCTATCAGCTCACGCCCGAGCAGGCCGATGAGCTTGCCCGCGTGCACGATTCACTTGCCGCGCTTTCGGCCCAGACCGCCATGGCCACGGCCCCGGCGCCCGCCATGGATACGACTGCTGTCGATTCGCTCGATCCCACGGGTGCCACTGGCCAGTTTATGCCCGATCCGTCCGACACGGGCTTCTTTACGCTGTCCGAGTCCGAGATGGTCCAGCAGGATCGTCAGGACCGCAAGCAGGCCAAGGTCCGTCGTCGCCATCGCCATACGGGCCTCAAAGTCTTCTTGGTTGTGCTTCTGCTGATTGTTCTTGCCGCGGGCGGTTTGGGCTTTGCCTACACGCGCGGCATGGGTATCCCCTCGCAGGAGTCCGTCATCACCGATCTGTTCCAGGCTGCCGGCGACGGTGATACCGCCAAGGCCGAGTCCTGCCTGGCCTCCAGCCTGTCCGAGGACGCCAAGGCGATGATTATCTCCTCGATCCCGCAGGGCGCCACCGTCTCCATCGAGGGCATGGATCAGTCCATGACCGAGACCACCGCGAAGGTGAAGGCTTCCCTGTCCAAGGGCGGCGAGCAGGAATATACCGTCAAATTCGTGCGCTCCGATAACCATATCGGCTGGGCGGTATCTTCGCTCGACATCGATTTCTCGGCCGCTGACAACCAGTAGTGACCTTATGAGATTTGGCGCTGCCCGGTGCTTCACCGCAAGTGAGGTGCCGGGCTTGCGCTAGTATGATGGGCTAGTAGTTTTCCAGCAATCATCCAACACATCAGGAGTTGCGTTGTTTTCTTTGATGGACATGTTCTTCGGTAGCTATGCGGGCGATCTAGCCATCGACCTCGGCACCGCCAATACGCTTGTCTCCGTGCGCGGCAAGGGCATCGTCATTCGCGAGCCTTCCGTCGTCGCCATCGACAAAAACGACGAGCGCATTCTTGCAGTCGGTATCGAGGCCAAGCGTATGCTTGGCCGTACGCCCGGCAACATTGTGGCCGTGCGTCCTCTTAAGGATGGCGTCATCGCCGACTTCGATGTCACCGAGGCCATGCTTCGCTACTTTATCGATAAGGCTTCCGAGAAGCGCTATCCGTGGACCCCTCGTCCGCGCGTCGTCGTATGCGTTCCCTCTGGTGTCACGTCGGTCGAGAAGCGCGCCGTGTTCGAGGCTACGATCCAGGCTGGCGCTCGCCAGGCCTATCTGATCGAGGAGCCCATGGCCGCGGCTATCGGTGCTGACTTGCCTGTCGAGGAGCCGACTGGCTCCATGGTCATCGATATCGGTGGCGGCACCACCGAGGTTGCCGTTATCGCCATGGGCGGTATCGTCGTGTCGCAGTCCATCCGCATTGCCGGCGACGAGTTCGATCAGGCTATCCTCACGCATGTTCGCGATGCCTACAATTTGGCCATCGGCGAGCGCACGGCCGAGGACATTAAGATTAAGGTCGGCTCTGCCGTGCCGCTCAAGGACGAGCTCGACGTCGAGGTCAATGGCCGCGACGTGATCACGGGCCTGCCCAAGACCGTGCGCATCGAGAGCGAGGAGATTCGTCGTGCGCTCAATAAGCCGCTCGACGAGATGGCCAAGGCCGTCAAGGACGCACTCGACGCCACGCCGCCCGATCTTGCCTCGGACCTTATGTACTACGGCATTCTGCTGACCGGCGGCGGAGCGCTGCTGCGCGGCCTCGACGTCCGCTTGCGCGATGAGACAGGCGTTTCGGTCAACGTGAGCCCCACGGCGCTCGACAACGTCGTCAACGGCTGCGCCCGCGTGCTCGAGGCCAACGCGTTTGACGGCGGTTTCGTCCAGACCAACGCTTAATTTCCAAAAGGTGGATTCCATTTGGCACGATCTTCGGGTTTCTCTTCAAATCTGAATACCAAACGACAATCAACGGGTATGCGCCCGTTGATTGTTTTCAGCCTGATTTCTGTGTTGCTGCTCACGTTTTACATTCGAGAGGGCGAGGCCGGGCCGATACATGCCGTGCGTTCGGGCGTTACGACAATCACCTCTCCGGTGCGTTTCGTTGGCTCGGCGGTGGCGGCGCCATTCAATGCCATCGGCAACGTGTTCTCCAACCTCACCGCTTCGCAGGAGTCGCTCGACGACCTTAAAAAGCAAAACGAGGTTCTCACTTCCAAGGTCGCGGAGCTTTCCGAGGCCCAAAAGACCGCTGAGCGCCTTGAGGGTCTGGTGGGCCTGCAGTCGACCTATAACCTCAAGTCCACTGCGGCTCGTATTGTCGGAGCCTCGGGTGACGCCTGGACGTCGACCGTCACCATCGATAAGGGTTCTGCCGACGGGCTTACCATCAACATGCCCGTGACGAGCTCGGCCGGCGTCATCGGCCAGATTATCGAGGTTTCGGCCAAGACATCGACCGTGCGCCTGATTGGCGACGAGAACTCTGGTGTGTCCGCCATGGTGCAGGACACGCGCGCACAAGGCATGCTACAGGGCCAGCCCGATGGCACGCTGCGTCTTGAGTACGTGAGCGTCGACTCCGATGTTAAGGTGGGCGATATCATCGTGACCTCGGGCATCGGTGGCGTGTTCCCCAAGGGGCTGCCGCTTGGCACCGTGTCTTCGGTCGAGAAGTCGGCTAACGACGTGTACTACACCATTGTGGTGCGTGCGCAGACCACGGCCGAAAATAACGAGGAAGTGCTCGTCATTACCTCGCTCACCGACGAGCAGTCGGCTTCGGACGATGATGTGAGCTCGGCCAATAGTGCCCCGCAGGGCACGTCGCGCGATGCTGCGACTCAGTCTAAGGACGAGAAATCGGATGATGATTCCGACACGGCCGAAGCGTCCGATTCTGGATCGAGCGAATAGGGAGGCATGTCCATGGATCTACACGAGCAGGGGACTGGCTCCCGTGCCTTTGCAATCGCCGCTATCGTCTGCGTGCTGCTGCAGGCGGGACTGGCACCGCAAATCTCCATCGCGGGCGGCCGCGTCAACTTTATGATTATTTTGGTGTGCCTGAGCGTGTTTTCGGGCGACCCTACGCGTGCCGTCGTGTGCGGCTTTTGCAGCGGTCTGTTTTACGACCTTTCCGCCGCCGTGCCGGTGGGCGTTATGTCGCTGCTGCTGACCGTGGGCAGTTTTGCTTTGGTGCACAGCGCGGCTGGTCAGACGGGCGGCTCGCCGAGCGCGCGCGGCGTTACCGTGGGCGCCTTTGCGCTTGCCATCAACGTGGTCTACAGCATCATCTTGCTGTTTATGGGTCTGGAGACGAGCTTTGTGGTGGCCATCTTTGGGCACGCTCTGCCGTCCTCGATCCTGACGGGCTTGATTGCCATTCCGTTTTTGATGTCCGGTGCCGCTCCGCAGTCTGGCTATGGGTTCTCCGCGCGCGGTGGGCGTCAGACGGGCATGCGCTTTAAGCCCAAGACCCGTAAGCTCAAATAGGGGAGGCCTCAAGATGTCTTCCCAGTTGACGGTTGTTGTCGCCGGTATCGCGCTGGTCGTGGCCATTGTGGTCGCGCTGGTCATCATGCGCCGCGGCGACTCCCGCTTTACCTACGACACACAGCACGGAACGGCCCCGCGCGCCACCGAGGGCGAGGGCAATACGGCCGCCACGGCCTTCAAGGGCCGTTTTTCCATCCTCACCACGGGCGTGGGTGCCATGTTTGCCGCGCTTGCCGTTAAGCTGTGGGGCATGCAGATGGTCTCGTCGGACTACTACGACAAGCAGGCCAAGAGCAATCAGACCCGTACCGTTACCACGCCGGCCGTCCGTGGCCGCATCTTGGACCGCAACGGCGTCGCACTGGTGCAAAACCGCCCCTCGCTCGCCGTCGTCGCCTATCGCGATCTTGCCGACGACAAGGTACTGGTGCGTCATCTTGCCAACGTGCTCGGCATGCCGTATGTCGCGGTGCTGCGCAACATCCAGGACAATTCCGAGGGCGCGCAGAGCCTGCATACGATCGCGACTGACGTGCGCCGCTCTACCGTCGCCTACATTCAGGAGCACGCCGGTGAGTTTCCCGGCGTGAAGATCGCCGAGCGCACCGAGCGCCAGTACCCGTATGGCGAGACCGCCTGCCATATTTTGGGCTATACCGGCACCATTACCTCCGAGCAGCTCGAGGCGCAGAACAAGAAGTCGTCGGACGGCAACGAAAGCGCGGCTGGCCAGATCTCGTATCAATCGGGCGATATTGTGGGTCAGGCGGGCGTAGAGATTTACTACGAAAATCTGCTGCAGGGCATTCGCGGTGAGCAGACCGTGAAAGTTGACGCCTCGGGTAACGTTACCGGTCAAGCCGGCGCCGTTCCCGCCAAGGCCGGTTCTGACATTAAGCTTACGCTCGATCTTAAGATTCAACAGGCCTGCGAGACGGCTCTGGCGAATGCCATTGAGCTTGCCAAGACTACGGGCCATAGCAATGCCGGCAACGGAGCCGTGGTGTGCCTTGACCCCAACAACGGCGAGATCTTGGGCATGGCAAGCGAACCCAAGTTTGATCCTTCTGTCTTTATCGGCGGCGTTTCCAATGACGTGTGGACCGAGCTTAACGATGACGAGGGCTCGCATCCGCTGCTCAACCGCGCCATTAGCGGCCAGTACATGTCTGCCTCGACCATCAAACCCCTCTCGGCGTTGGCTGGCCTCGAATTTGGCACGTACACTTCGAGTCAAACGACCAACTGCACGGGATATTGGACCGGCTTGGGCAAATCTTGGGGAAAGTACTGCTGGCTGCACTCCGGCCACGGCACGATGACGCTGCAGTCCGGTATCGCCAACTCCTGCGACCCCGTGTTCTACGATATGGGCAAGGCCTTTTTCTACAACGACCAGCATCCCGAAGGCCTGCAAGAGGTCTTTCGCCGTTGGGGCCTGGGCAAGACCTGCGGCATCGACCTGCCGAGTGAGGGTGCGGGCCGCATTCCCGATGCCGAGTGGAAAGAGTCGTACTTTACCGACGCCTCGGCCGAGGACCGCAAGTGGAATGCCGGCGATATGACCAACATCGCCATCGGCCAGGGCGACATTCTGGTGACACCGCTGCAGATGGCCTGCGCCTACATGGGTATTGCCAACGGCGGCAAACAGTATGTGCCGCATGTGTTCTTGTCTGCTGTCTCGCGTGATGGCGACGGCGATGCCTACAAGTACAACGGCAAGGGCAAAAAGAAGCGCCTTGAGGCCCAAATTAACAACGATGCCGATCTTGCGCTGGTCCGCAACGGCATGCACGATGTGATTTACTCGGCGTCGACTTCGACCGCCGCGCACTTTAACTCCCTGACCCCTACGGTCTACGGCAAGTCCGGCACGGGCGAGAAGAGCGGCGAGGACGATTACGCGTGGTTTTGCGCCTACGCGCCGGCCGATGACCCCAAGTACGTGATCGCCACTGTCTTGGAACAGGGCGGTGGCGGCTCCGATACCGCGCTGCACGTTGTGCGCGATGTCCTCGGTGCGATTTATGACGAGCCCGACACGTCGACGGCCACGGGCGATTCCTCGGTTCGATAGGAGGTTGCGATGGACTTTTCGCCGGCGGACCTGTTCCGCTCAACCAAAACCGGCTCTCGCAGCAGCCTGGACCGCGTCAACAAGCAGATTTCCGCATCGCGCGGAACGTTTCGCCAAAAGGTGCACGTCGGCGTGCTGTTGGCGACTGTGGCGCTCGTCACCTATGGCGCCATTATTATCTGGTCCGCCTCGCAGTTTAAAGCCGACGCCTCGTTCTCGCGTCACCTGCTGGGTATCGGTATTGGCGCGGTGCTGGCGGTGCTCGTCTGGCGCACCGACCTGCGCGGCATTTCCAACTTTTCGACGGCCCTGCTCGTCATCGATCTCATCGTGATCTTCTCGCCTAAGATTCCGGGCCTGTCCTACACGGGCGGCTTGGGAATGACGGGTTGGATCAAGATTCCCGGTATCGGTTTAACATTCCAGCCCGTTGAGCTTGCCAAGCTCATCACCATCTTCTTTATGGCCACGCTTGGCTCGCAGTACAACGGGCGCATCGATACCGCTCGCGACTACATTAAGCTCTGCGGCATGCTGTCCGTTCCGTTTTTGGCCGTCGTCGCCATGGGCGACCTGGGCTCGGGTCTGGTCGTGCTGGTGTCGGGCGCCATCGTCATCTGCATGAGCGGTGCGCGCCGCGAATGGGTGCTGTCGACTTTGGCTCTGCTCGTGGGTTTGGTGGCGCTCGTCCTGGCGCTCGATTCGGTCTTCGATTCGCTGCTCGGCCACGATGTGCTCATTAAGCAGTACCAGATGAATCGTCTGACGGTCTTTATCGACCCCGACAACGCCGATTCGGACGATGCGTACAACCTGCAGCAGTCGTTGATCGCGGTCGGCTCGGGCGGTTTCTTTGGTAAGGGCCTGGGGCATGCGACGCAGTCGGCCGGCGGCTTTCTGCCCGAGTTCCATACCGACTTCGTCTTCGCCTTTTTGTCAGAGACGTTCGGCTTTTGCGGTTCCTTTTTGTTGCTGTGCTTGTACGTGCTGCTCATCTTCTCGACGATCCGCGTCGCCTTTAAGTGCGAGTCTCTGTTTCTACGCTTGTCATGCGTGGGTATTGTCGGCATGTGGGCATTTCAGACGTTCGAGAACATCGGCATGTGCATTGGCATGATGCCGATTACCGGTATTCCGCTGCCGTTCATTAGCTTTGGTTCGTCGTCGATGATGATCCAGTTGTTGACGGTGGGTATCGTACAATCCATATGGCGGCATCGTTCGGGCGCCGCGTAACCGCTGGAGGGGTTTGCCATGAAGATTCCCGTGGAAAAGCTGACCCGCGCTTTTAAAATGGGCGCGACCACCAAGAGGGATTCCGATACGCCGGTGCGCGTTTCGGTCTACCTGGATTCGACTGCCTCGCGTTTTTTGGTCGAGACGGTGCGCGATGCCTTTGTGCCGCAGACGACGTCGGGTATTGTCCGCGTTGAGCGCCTGGGTGAGGAGCGTATCGTCCCCAAGACCGATACCGACGTGGTGCTGGTGCTTTCGTGCGGATCTGAGCGCCTTGAGAGTGCTGTACAGGAGCTCGTCATTGCCGGTGCGCCCGTGTGCGTGCTGGCCGAGTCCGCTGTCGAGGTACCTTTTATCCAGGAGTCCACGCCCATGCTCGGCGTGGTAGCGGCCACCGATAAGACGTATCTGCTCGAGACACTCGCCCGCTGGATCCTGGACCGTACGGAAAAGGAGACGGCCTTTGCGGCGAACTTTGCCTTTATGCGCATCGCCGCCGCCAACCGCATCATCACCTCGTGCGCGCTTACCAATATGGCGACGGGCGCCCTGGTGTTTTTGCCGGGGGCCGATTATCCCGTTATGGCGCTGGCGCAGGTTGGCATGCTCTTTGAGCTTGCGGCTATCTTTGGGCGCGGCATTAAGCCCGAGCGTGGCTACGAGGTCGCGGGCGTGCTTGCCGGCGGCTTGGTAATGCGCGCCGTCACTCGCGCCCTGGTAAAGCAGACGCCGCATATCGGCTTTGCCGTCAAGGCGCTCTCCGCCGCCGTCGGCACCTATGGCATGGGTCGTGCGCTCGTGTCTCTCTACGAGCGCGATATCGACTACAGCCGTGCCAACGAGGTGGTTGCCGCCACGTTCTCGCGTGTCCGCGACCTGGTGACCACGGTTGCCGGCGCTACCCGTCCCATGAATCCTTTTGAGGATGCATCCGATCTCGCTGCTTAGGGGTTTCTTTTGCGCGTTCCATACCAAGACTGTTTTCATTTGATCGAGCCGCTGCTCGCGAAGGTCGAAAAGCCGAGTCGCTATATCGACCACGAGTGGGGTACGCTCTCCAAGGCCGATGCCGACTATCGTTGCTGCATGATTTACCCGGACGTGTACGAGGTCGGCCTGCCCAACCAGGGTATCGCCATCCTGTACAACATCCTTAACCAGGCCGAGGGCATCTCCTGCGAGCGCGGTTATGTGCCGTGGCCCGATATGGGCGATGCCATGCGCGAGGCCGGTATCCCGCTGCTGTCGCTCGAGGGCGCAGCGCCCGTGGCCTCGTTTGATATCGTCGGTATGCACGTGCCGCACGAGATGGCCGTGACAAACTTTCTCGAGGCGCTCGATCTCGCCGGCATTCCGCTGCTGGCTGCTGACCGCACCGAGGACGATCCCATCATCGTCGCCGGCGGACCTTCGGTTTATAACCCCGAGCCGTATGCGGCCTTCTTCGATGCCATCCTGATTGGCGAGGGTGAGGAGTCGCTGCTCGAGATCTGCCAGTTGCATCGCCGCCTGCGTGACGAGGGCGTCCCGCGCGCCCAGATTGTCGAGCGGCTCGCGACCGTCTCCGGTACCTACGTGCCGTCGCTGTACGAGGTGCGCTATGACGAACCCTGCTCACCGCACGGCTACACCGTGCCGCGCGAGGGTAAGGACGTGCCGCCGGTGGTCTACAAGCGCGTCGTTGAGGACTTTGGCGCTACCAATCCGTTGTCGCAGTCGTGCGTGCCCTACGCACAGCTCGTTCACGATCGCCTGTCTATCGAGATCCTGCGCGGCTGCGCTCGCGGCTGCCGTTTTTGCCAGGCCGGCATGACGTATCGCCCGGTGCGCGAGCGCTCGGCCGACCAGATCGTGTCCTCGGTGATCCAGGGCCTGGAAAAGACCGGCTATGACGAGGTGTCGCTTACCTCGCTTTCGACCACCGACCACTCCTGCATCCGCGACGTGCTTGGCAGGCTCAACCGCCGCTTGGAGGATAGGGGCATTCGCGTGTCCATTCCCTCGCAGCGCCTGGATTCGTTTGGCGTGGATATGGCCGAGTCGGTCGCCGGAGAAAAGAAGGGTGGCCTGACGTTTGCCCCCGAGGCCGGTAGCCAGCGTATGCGCGACATCATCAACAAGAACGTGACCGAGGAGGACGTGGACCGCGCGGCCAAGGCGGCCTTCGAGGCCGGCTGGAACCGCATGAAGCTCTACTTTATGATGGGTCTTCCCGGCGAGCGCGACGAGGATATCGTGGCCATCGCCAACCTGGCCGATCACGTGCTGGAGCTCGGCCGCTCCGTGGTACCCAAGGCGCGCCGCGGCTCCATCTCGGTGTCCATCTCGGTGTCGGTGTTTATTCCCAAGGCCGCCACGCCTTTCCAATGGTGCCCGCAGCTCGATTACGACGACGTTAAACGCCGTCAGAAGCTCCTCATTACGAGTGTTCGCAACCGTGCGGTCCGCGTGCACTACCACGATGCCGAGACCTCGCTCGTCGAGGCCGCGCTGTCCCGCGCCGGTCGCGACATGACGCCTGTCATCATCGATGCCTGGCGTGCCGGTTCGCGTTTTGACGCCTGGGTGGAGCATTTCTCGCTCGATAACTGGAAGGAGGCCGCGGCCAAAAACGGCATCGACCTCAACGAGCTCGTGCACCTGCCCTACGAGCTGGACTGGCACCTGCCCTGGGAGCACGTGAGCCCCGGCTGCTCGCGTGGCTTCCTCGAGCGCGAGTACCGTCGCTCGCTGGAGGGTGTCACGACGCCCGACTGCACCCGCACGTCGTGCACCGGCTGCGGAATCTGCCCCACGCTCCACGCCAAGAACGTATTGGTGGGTGATCGCGCATGAGTGAACGCTTGACCGACAACCCCACGCTCTTTAGGCTTCGCGTTCGCTACGGCAAGCGCGATCGTCTCAAGTACCTGGGCCACCTGGAACTAATCCATACCATTGAGCGTATCGTGCGTCGCGCGGGGCTGCCTTATGCTGTCACGCAGGGTTTCTCGCCACATATGCGTGTGGGCTTTTCGTCGGCGTTGCCCGTGGGCACGTCGTCGACCTGCGAGTGGTATGACCTGTTTATGACCGAGTTCGTCGCGCTCGACGAGGCCTTTGGGCGCCTGGCCGCGGCATCTCCGGCCGATTTGGCGCCCATCGAGGCCGCCTACATTGACGTGCGCACGCCGGCGCTCACGGCCCAGCTCACGCGCCTGTCGTACCGCATCGACCTGCACCTGGACCCTGAGTCACCCGTGAGCGCCGATGAGGTGCGCGCCGCGATTGACACGTTGCGCGCGGCCCACGGCATCGATTATACGCGCGGCAAAAAGAGCAAGCGCCTGGACTTGGACCATACGCTCGTGGGCTACGAGCTTAAGGCGGGGGAGCGCCCGGACCATCTGGTGCTCATACTCGACACCCATGCCGACAACGAGGGCTCCATGCGTCCGGAAATTTTGCTTTCTGCTGCTGATGTTTTGTTGCAGGGCTTGACCCCGGGCGTCGATGCACCTATTGTTTCCACCGGTATGCAAGACCTCGTGACCATCTGCTCCTACGATGTCGAGCGTCAGAATCAAGCATGCGAAGACGACGAGGGCCGACTCGTCAGCCCCATACCTGTGCGAACTTGTGGATTTGCTCCACATACTCGTTGACGGGGGTATTATCGCCTGCTACTATATTCGGCTGTTGCACTAACTGATGCATGAAGGGCAAGTAAACATGTACGCAATCGTTAACACGGGCGGCAAGCAGTACAAGGTCGCCACCGACGATGTCATCACCGTCGAGAAGATCGAGGGCAATGAGGGCGACAAGGTCACCCTGCCGGTCATCTTCCTCAACGATGGTAAGAAGATCGTCACCGATCCCGACAAGCTGGCCAAGGCCAAGGTTACCGCTCAGATCGTTGAGCAGTTCAAGGGCGAGAAGCAGCTGGTCTTCAAGTTCCACAAGCGTAAGCGCTATCGTCGTCTGAAGGGTCACCGTCAGCAGCTCACCAAGCTGAAGATCGTGAAGGTTCAGGCTACCTCCCGCGCCAAGAAGGCTGTCAAGGCAGAGGCTGAGGCTGTTGCCGAGGCTCCCGTCGCCGAGTAGATTACACTCGTAACGAAAGAGTAGGTATACACAATGGCACACAAAAAAGGACTCGGTTCCTCCCGTAATGGCCGTGACTCCCGCGGTCAGCGCCTTGGCACGAAGCGCTTCGCCGGCCAGACGGTAACCACGGGCACGATTCTCGTCCGTCAGCATGGCACGCACATCCACCCGGGTGCGAACGTTGGCCGTGGCAAGGACGACACGCTGTTCGCGCTGGTCGACGGTACCGTTGAGTTCCACAAGGGTATCAAGCACAGGGTCAGCGTACGCCCGCTCGCGAACGCGTAATTCACCCTTCATAGAGCACATATGTGGGAGGCACTTGAGTTTTAGGATTCAAGGGTCTCCCTCTTTTTTGTAGGAGGCGATTCTGTTGTCACAGTTCACCGATATCAGCCGCATTAACGTTTGCGGCGGCGACGGCGGAGCCGGATGCATGTCGTTTAGGCGCGAGGCATTTGTTCCCAAGGGCGGCCCCGATGGCGGCGACGGCGGTCGTGGCGGCAATGTCGTCATCCAGGCCGATGCTCAGCTGTCTTCGCTGATCGATTACCGCTTTAAGCATCACTTCCGTGCCGAGCGCGGCACGCACGGCCAGGGCGCCCGTCGCAATGGCAAGAGCGGCGAGGACCTGATTTTGAAAGTTCCCATGGGCACCGTAGTCCGCGAGCTCGATCCCGAGACGCAGACCCCGATGTTCGAGATTGCCGACCTGGTGCACGATGGCGAGCGCGTTGTCGTGGCGCCCGGTGGGGCCGGCGGTCTGGGCAATACCCACTTTGTGACGTCGGTGCGCCGCGCGCCCGCGTTTGCCCAGCTGGGTGAGCCTGCCGAGGAGCACTGGATCGAGCTCGAGATGAAACTTATGGCCGATGCCGCGCTCGTGGGCTTTCCCTCGGTGGGCAAGTCCTCGCTCATCGCGCGTATGAGCGCCGCCCGTCCTAAGATCGCCGACTACCCGTTTACCACGCTCGTGCCCAATCTGGGCATGGTGCGTGCCGGTGAATATTCTTACGTCGTTGCCGACGTCCCCGGTCTCATCGAGGGTGCGAGTGAAGGCAAGGGCCTGGGTCACCAGTTCCTGCGCCATATTGAGCGCACTGCTTTGATCATGCACGTTGTCGATATGACGGGCGGTTTTGAGGATCGCGATCCGGTCGAGGACTATCGCATCATTAACCGTGAGCTCGAGCAGTATGGTGCCGAGCTCTCGGAGCGTCCGCAGATCGTCGTCGCCAACAAGTGCGATGCGCCGGGTACGGCCGACAAGATTGCCGACCTTAAGCGTGCGGCGCTCGACGACGGCCACATGTTTTTTGCCGTTTCCGCCGTTACGGGTGCCGGCCTCAACACGCTGATGCTTGCCGTGGGCGAGCAGGTGGCTAAGCTTCGCGCGGAGCTTGCGGTTTCCGATGAGCCGGTCGATTTGCGCGATGAGGAGTGGGAGCGTCGCCGCCTGCAGCGCGAGAAGCGCTTCCGCATTGTTGAGGAAGAGCCCGGTGCTTTCCGCGTGGTTGGTCGCGCGATCGAGCGCATGGTTATCCAGACCGACTGGGAAAACGAGGAAGCTGTCATCTACCTGCAGCATAAGTTTGCGCGCATGGGCGTTGACGACGCGCTCGAGAAGGCCGGCTGCCGTGCGGGCGACGAGGTTCGCATTTGCCAGCGCGCCTTTGACTTTGAGGGCGCCGAGGACTTCTCGGAATACGAGGACGACCTCGAGGATGCAGGCGTTGAGGTTATTGACGTAGCGGCCGAGGGTGCGGACGTGGCTCATGTCGCCGAGGGCTCCGAAGGCGCTACCGAAGTCGACGTTATTGAGACCCCGGAGGGCGAGTAAGCCATGTCGCTGCGCGGTGGAATCGGATTGCCAGAGCTGCCCATCAAGGATGGGCACGAGTTTCGGCTTGGCATTATGGGCGGCACCTTTGACCCGATTCATTACGGGCACTTGGTTACCGCCGAGCAGGCTCGCGAGTCGCTCGACTTGGACGCCGTGCTTTTTATGCCGGCCGGCTCTCCTGCCTTTAAGCTCGACAAACCGGTGACGCCTGCTGAGGACCGTTATGCCATGACGGTCCTCGCGACTGCCGCGAACCCGGCCTTTTTGGCAAGCCGCTTCGAGATCGATCGTGCCGGTGTCACCTATACAGCCGATACGCTGCGTGCCCTTCGCGAGTTTTACCCGCCACAGGTGAAGCTTTACTTTATTACGGGTGCCGATGCGATTATCGATATTGTGACCTGGCACAATGCTCATGAGATTGCCGAACTGGCAACCTTTATCGCTGCGACACGCCCCGGCTTTGACATCGATACGGCCCGGGCGAGGATTAAGGAATCGGGGCTGCCATTCGATGTGCGCTATATTCAGATTCCGGCGCTGGCGATTAGCTCGACAAACATCCGCAAGCGGGTTGCCCGCGGCATGAGCGTGCGCTATCTTACGAGCGAGTCCGTGCTCGGCTATATCCGTAAACGCGGCCTGTATGCCGATCTTGGGCAAGACGATTTTGATTGACGGGGGGAAACGTTGTCGGTAGAAGATCAGTTTGAGGGCGACGAGCGCGCGCTCTTGACGCGTATCCACGAGTTGCTCGATGTGCGCATGAAGGACAAGCGTAAGCGCTACGTGCATTCGCTCGGGGTTGCCGAGACTGCACTGCACCTAGCCGAGGTATACGGTGTCGACCGCTTTGATGCCGCTGCCGCCGGCCTGATCCATGACTGGGACAAAGTGCTCTCCGACGACGAGCTGGTCACGCGCGCTCTGCATTATGGCATTAAGATTGCAGGCTCTCCGTCTGCCGCGACGCCGCTTTTGCATGGCCCGGTTGCCGCCTATGAGCTTCCGCAGCTTTTTCCCGAGCTGTCGCCGGCGGTCTTTCAGGCTGTCGACCGTCACACCGTGGGCGCTTGCGACATGACGCCACTCGATATGGTGGTCTTTGTGGCCGATGCCGTCGAACCCAACCGCCACGGCGATTATGCCCATGCGCTGCGCAAGATGGTGGGGAAGTCCTCGCTCGACGAGTTGTTCTTCTCCTGTTTTGCGCAGGGTCTGGTCTATGTGATCCAGTCCGGGCGCTATCTTTATCCCACGGCTATTACGATTTACAACCATTACGCCCAGCTGCGCTAGCTCGGGTGCGTCTAGAAAGAGGTATTCCATGGCCGATGAGACCATGACCGACGAGCAGATTCTTGAAGGTGCGGAGCACAAGAGTTTCGTGGCCACGTCCGACCGCACTGCCGCGACGCTCTCCGCCAGCGGTGTCGCCGCCGAGGATGTCGCCCGCGCTGCCGCGCAGGCCGCCTACGACAAGAAAGGCGAGGACGTTCAGGTGCTCGACCTGACTGAGCTTTCCGATGTGTGTGACTACTTTGTCCTTGCTACCGGCACCAACAACCGCCAGGTTGATTCCATCGTCGACGAGATTGAGGAGAAGGTCGCCGAGGCTTGCGGCGAGCACCCGTTTTCCATTGAGGGCCGCGAGCAGAAGACCTGGATGCTCATGGACTACGGTTCGGTTGTCGTCCACGTCTTCACTCCCGAGGCGCGTGAGTTCTACCGCCTCGAAAAGCTCTGGGGCGATGCTCCCCAGCTCTCCCTGGACCTCCTCTAGTAGCTCATTTGGGACGGGGCTTTTTTAGCTACCCTCAAGTGTTTCGCCGGGCAGTCGCGTTTTTCCGCGGCCGCCCGGCTTTCTTTTTGCCCAAAAGTAGCTAATTTGGGACGGGGCTTTTTTAGCTACTACCTACCGTTCGCCGAACATCGCGATTTATAGCTCCCAGTACGTTTTTTTTCTACTCTGGCTCGGGTAACGTAATTGTTATCTGTAGAGGAGGGGATGCGTATGACTCGGACTGCGCGAGAAATCTCTGTATATGGTTTTTACCATGTCGTCCAAAAGGGATGTGCCGACCAACTCATATTTGAGGATGACGAAGATCGGCTCTATCTGATTCGGCTGATTGCTTCGAAATGCCAGAAGTTTAAAGTGGATGTCATCGCGTGGTGCCTTATGGATAACCATATTCATCTTCTGCTTGACGACGAGCATGTTCATCTGAGCGATTGCATGCATTCGATTACGACGGCGTATGCCATGTATTTCAACTCAAAGACAGGCAGGAAGGGGCCTGTTTTCCAGGATCGATTTAAGAGTGTGCCGATCCTCGATGATGATCAGCTGCTCAACTGCGTGAGATACATTCACGACAACCCCGCGAAGGCGAGGATTGGGACCGCTTCGCTGTATCGATGGAGCAGCTTTCGCGAGTATATGGGATATCCGGGTATCTGCAAAACGGATTGTGTTCTCGGGTTGCTTGGTGACTCTCAGAGATTTTTTGCCTTCAGCACCTCGGGTGAGCCCAATCGCTATTGCTTCCGTGACGGCGCTCATGTGAGCGACACAGATGCGCTGGAGTTTGCGCAGGCTCTTCTTAAGCCGTACGAGCCTCATCACCTTAAGGCTTTGCCAAAGGGGGCGCGCGATGCCTGCATTCGTACTTTGAAGAGCGAGGGCTTTTCGATTAAACAGATCGTCCGCCTTACGGGCATTGGACGCTGCACCATACAAAAGGTCAAAGTCAAAAAATAGCTCATTTTGGACGAGGTCTGTGTTGTGACCGCGTCAGGTATGGGTTGGGCAGCTAATTTGGGACGGGGCTATTTTAGCTAACCCTACAAATCGGTTGAGTTTCATTCCGGCCCCGGGTGATTCGCTGCCAGCTGAAGGGTAGCTAAAAAAGCCCCGTCCCAAATTGACTACTTAGTGGGAGGAGAAGCGTGATTGGCGGCCGAAGGATAGGGCGGTGTCGCCGAATTTGTCTCGGACCGCGTCGATGGCGACGGAGAGGTCACGGCGGTCGCTGGATTGGGCTCCGCGGTCGTCGACTTCGCAAAACAGGTCGGTCTGTATGCCGCCTTGATGATTGAAGTCACTCATGCCTATGCCGGCAAGGCGTACATGCATTCCTTCCTGCCAGATGTTGTCGAGCAACTCGATCGCTACCGCCACAAAGATGTTCTCGTCGTCGGTGGGATGGGGGAGTCGTCGCTGTGCCGAGCGACCGCTGCCGTACGAGTACTTAAGTTTGAGCGTCACCGTGGTGCCGGTAAGCCCCTGGCGGCGCAGGCGACGTCCGACGGATTCGCCCAATAGTGCAATCGCCGCTTCGATGTCCCCGCGCTCGGTCAAATCTTTCGCAAAGGTGCGCTCATTGCTTACCGACTTGACCTCACGCTCTTCATCGAGGCTCGTGACTTCGGAAACCTCGAGCCCCAACGCACGCTGGCGCATGCGCTCGCCGTTAACGCCAAAAATCGCAGACAGTGTGGATTCCGGTGCGCGAGACAGCTCGCCCAGCGTGTAAATCCGCATGCGGCGCAGCCGCTCCTCGGCCGAGCGCCCGATACCGCTCATGGCAGAAACAGGTAACGGTGCCAGAAAACGCTGCTCAGTTCCCGGGCGTACGACCGTAAGCCCAAACGGCTTGTCTCGCTCGCTTGCAATCTTGGCTACCGTTTTGTTGCAACCGACGCCGATGGAGCAGGTCACCCCCAGTGCCGCCACGCGATCGCTGATGCGTCGTACGACGAGCAGTGGGTCCTCGGGCGCAAAGCGGCCCGGCGTGATGTCGATAAAGGCCTCGTCGATGGACACGCGCTCTACGCGCGGTGTCTCGTCGGCAAGAATATTCATGACCTGTGCGCTGACCTCGTGGTAGCGATCGAAATGCCCGTGTGTCCAAATGGCCTGCGGACATAGGCGGCGTGCCTCGGCCGAGGGCATGGCGGAGTGCACGCCAAAGCGACGTGCCTCGTATGAGCAGGTGGAGACGACGCCGCGAGATTCGGCGTCTCCGCCCACGATAAGCGGCTTGCCGCGCCACTCGGGATGATCGAGCATCTCCACACTCGCAAAAAACGCATCGAGATCCATCAGACCCACCGCCGGACCCGTCCAGGGCGGCGGCGTGACGCCCGCAGTATCCTCATAACCGTATGTATGTTCGCATCTTTTCATGGCATGAGTATACCGCGCAGCTCATGTGGGGTGCGTGGATGTGCTTGCAAATCGCGAATTCTTGTCTAAGATATGGATTTGCCTTCGACTACACCGAAGAAGTTGGTCTCACGGACTTCACCTGCCCGCGTCGATGGCGTATTATGTTCAACTGTTTGTTTGTAGTTGCAGCCTAAAGCTGCTTGGTTGGAGGAGTTTCCTTTGGCAGTCAAGATTCGCCTTGCTCGTCACGGCGCTAAGAAGCGTCCGTACTACCGTGTCGTCGTCGCCGATTCCCGCGCCCCGCGTGACGGTCGTATCATCGAGGAGGTTGGCCGCTACAATCCGATGACCGCCCCCAAGACCATCAACCTCGATCTCGAGAAGATTGCTGACTGGCAGTCCAAGGGCGCTCAGCTCACCGACGCTGTCGCCGCCCTGGTCAAGGCCGCCAACGAGGGCGAGAAGACCGAGACCGTCGTCAAGAAGTCCAAGAAGCAGCTCGCCAAAGAGGCCGAGGCCGCTAAGGCTGCCGCTGAGGCCGCTGAGGCCGCTGAGGGCGCCGAGGAGTAAATCGTGCCTGAGGTTGACGCTGCACAGCTCGAGGGTGAGGCAATGCTCTCAGATCGCATCGCCGATCTCGTCGAATATCTCGTTGTTCAGATCGTCGACGACCCGGATTCCGTGAGCCTGGAAGTTATCGATGGCGACGATGCCTCAACTATTGAGGTTTCGGTCGCCGAGGATGACGTAGCTAAGGTCATTGGCCGTCGCGGCCGTACCATCAAGGCCATTCGCACGCTCGCCCGTGCACTGGCCGCTCGCCTCGACACTTCCGTCGAGGTAGAGGTTCTGGGCTAGGACCTTGAGGTCCCAGTACAAAAACATCGCCCGTGTGGTTAAGCCGCATGGAAGGAAGGGGGAGGTCCTCGCGCAGCCGCTGCGGGGGCTTCCTTCTGTATTGGAGCCGGGTATGCGTGTCGCCCTGACGCCACCGGCGCTCAAGCGTGACCGCTTTTGCACGGTTACATCCGTTACCGATACGGGCGATGGCGATCTGGTTTCGTTTGAGGGCATTGACGACTTGACGGCCGCCGAGGGCATCACGGGTTGTTTCGTTCTGGCGAACCGTGATGACTTTGAGCTCGATTCACTCGATGCCGCCTATACCGACCTTATGGGTCGCGAGGTGGTTGACGAGCGCTTTGGGTCGCTCGGAATGATCGTTGAGATTATGTCGACGCCCGCCAACGACGTTTGGGTTGTCGAGGGTGATCGGTACGGCGAGGTGCTGATTCCCGTGATCGAGCAAGTTGTGCTCGATCTTCCCGATCGGGGAGCGATATCCGTCCACGTTATGGACGGCTTGATCGATATGGACAAGTAGGGAGGACAACATGCTGATCGAGACCCTTTCGGTCTTTCCCGAGATGTTTGAACCCGTCATGTCCACATCGATCTTGGGCCGTGCCCGCAAGGCCGGCCTTTTTGATTTTAAGGCGTATAACCTGCGCGACTGGACGCACGATCGCCACCGTACCGTCGATGACGAGCCGTACGGCGGCGGGCAGGGCATGCTCATGAAGGTCGAGCCTATTGCCGAGGCAATCGAGGCCATTAGCTCTGAGGGTCCCAAGCCCACCGTGGTGTTCTTTACGCCCTGCGGTGAGCCTTTTACGCAGCATGTAGCCGAGCGCCTGCTCCAAAGCGAGCGCCTGCTGTTTGTGTGCAGCCGCTACGAGGGTGTCGATGAGCGCGCGTATGCCTATGCCGACGAGCGCCTGTCGATCGGCGACTATGTGCTCACGGGCGGCGAGCTGCCTGCTATGGTCGTTGCTGACGCCGTCGTGCGTCTGATTCCCGGCGCGCTTGGTGACGAGATGAGCAACGTTGACGAATCATTCTCGACCGCCGAGGACGGAGGCCTGCTCGAGTACGCGCAGTACACCCGCCCCGCCGAGTTTAACGGCGAGGGCGTGCCTCCCGTGCTTGTAAGTGGTGACCACGCCAAGGTTGACGCTTGGCGCCGCAAGAACGCCATCGAGCGCACCTGTCGCTGGCGTCCCGACTTAATTGAGACGGCGCGGCTTACGCCTAAGGAACGCGCGTATGCGCAGGAGATTTTGGACGCTTCGTATTCGCAGAGCGAGGAGTGAGAATGGTTCCGTCGCAGCATTCCATGCTAAAGGGCGCGTTTGAGTGGGTCGTGGTCGTCGCAATCGCGCTCGTGGCCACCTTCTTGATTCGCACCTTTGTGGTCGAGCCCTTTGTGGTTCCCACCGGTTCCATGGAGCCCACGATTGAGATTGGCGACCAGATCCTGGCGCAAAAGGTGACGCTTGAGCTCGGCCAGCCTGTCAAACAGGGCGATATTGTGGTGTTCCACAACCCCGATGGCACCTCTGAGCATGATGTGCTCGTTAAGCGCGTTATCGCTACGGCCGGCCAGACGGTCAACCTGCAGGACGGCAAGGTGGTCGTTGACGGCCAAGCGCTCGACGAGGACTATACGACAGGCATGAGCTGGCCACTGTCGGTCCAGGCGCCTGGTGCTCAGGTGAGCTATCCCTACACCGTCCCTGATGGGTGCGTGTGGGTGATGGGCGACAACCGCGAGAACTCAGCCGACTCACGCTACTTTGGTCCGGTCGACCGTTCGGACCTGATCGCCGTGGCGCTCGTGCGTTACTGGCCGCTCAACCGTCTGGGCGCTATTGACTAAAAACCGCTATAGTACAGTACCTAACCGTGTAATCGTTTCGACGAGGGGATATTAGAGGCATGAACGCTTCATCGCTTTCCTTCCAAGACATCATCCTGCGCCTCCAGCAGTACTGGGGCGAGCAGGGCTGCGTCATTATGCAGCCCTATGACTCCGAGGTCGGTGCCGGTACCTTCCATACCGCGACCACGCTGCGCTCGCTCGGTCCTGCCGAGTGGCGCACCTGCTATGCGCAGCCCTGCCGCCGTCCCGCCGACGGCCGCTACGGCGAGAACCCCAACCGCATGCAGCACTACTATCAGTTCCAGGTGCTCATCAAGCCTTCTCCGGTCAACGCCCAGGAGCTTTACCTGGGGTCTCTTGCCGCCATTGGCCTGGACCCCAACGACCATGACGTTCGTTTTGTCGAGGACGACTGGGAGAGCCCGACGCTCGGCGCCTGGGGCCTTGGCTGGGAGGTCTGGCTCAACGGCATGGAGGTCACGCAGTTTACGTACTTCCAGCAGGTGGGCGGCATCGAGGTCGACCCCGTGCCCGTCGAGATCACCTACGGCCTGGAGCGCATCGCAATGTACGCCCAGGGTGTCAACTCCGTCTATGACCTGGTGTGGAGCTATTTGCCCGACGGCACGCCCATGACCTACGGTGACGTGTTCCTGGAGAACGAGCGCGAGTTTAGCGCCTACAATTTTGAGGTCGCTAACGTCGAGATGATGCGTCAGAAGTTTGACGACTACGAGGCCGAGTGCCACTCCTGTCTGGAGCGCAAGCTGCCGCTGCCCGCATACGACTGCGTCATGAAGTGCAGCCATGCCTTCAACCTGCTCGATGCCCGCGGCGCCCTGTCCGCAGTCGAGCGCGCCAACTACATCCTGCGCGTCCGCGCCGTCGCCAAGGCGTGCTGCGAGGCCTATATGGCCGAGGTCGCCGGAGTTAACGAGAATGCCGACCAGGAAGGCGAGGTGGCGTAAGCCATGGCAGACGCTAAGGATTTCCTGTTTGAGATCGGTACGGAGGAAATGCCCTCCGCACCGCTGAACAATGCCGTCAAGCAGCTTGGCGATATGATCGCCAAGGGCCTCGACGAGGCCGGTCTGGCCCATGGCGAGGTCCGCGTGATCTCGAGCCCGCGTCGTCTGGCTGCGCTCGTGACCAACGTCGCCACCGCTACCGATGAGGTCCACGAGGTCAAGCGCGGCCCTGCGGCAAACATTGCCTTCGATGCCGACGGCAACGCCACCAAGGCCGCCCAGGGCTTCGCCCGCAAGTGCGGTGTGGCTGCCGAGGACCTGATCCGTCGTGAGGATACCGACGGTCGCGAGTACGTATTCGCCGAGAAGAACATTCCCTCCGTGCCGGCTACCCCTATCCTGACGGCCCTGTGCGAGAAGACGATCGCAGGCCTGCAGTGGCCCAACTACCGCAGCCAGCGCTGGGGCCACGAGCACGCCACGTTTGTGCGTCCAGTCCGTTGGATCTGCTGCCTTCTGGGCGAGGACGTTGTGCCCGTGACGTTTGCCGATGTGACGAGCGGCAACACCACGCGCGGACATCGCGTGCTGGGCGCCGGTGACCATGTTGTCGCCAGCCCCGCCGTCTACGAGCAGGTGCTCGAGGACGCCGGCGTGCTCTCTGCCGAGCGTCGTCGTGAGGCCATCCTTGCCGGTATTGCCGAGGTCGAGGCCGCTCGCCCTGGCTGCCATGTCGACACGCCCAAGAAGGTTTTCGAGGAGGTCATTAACCTCTGCGAGTGGCCGACGGTGCTCGTCGGTACCTTCGACGAGGAGTTCCTCAAGGTCCCGCACGAGATCATCTGCGAGTCCATGCTCACCAACCAGCGCTACTTCCCGATCTATGACGGCGAGGGCAAGCTCACGCGTGAGTTCGTGGTCGTCTCCAACAGCAAGCCCGAGAATGCCGATCGTGTGATCGACGGCAACGAGCGCGTCGTGCGCGCCCGTCTGGACGATGCCAAGTTCTTCTACGAGGAGGACCTGAAGATCTCCCTCGACGAGTTCCGTGAGCGTCTGGCCAAGGTTGCCTTCCAGGAGAAGCTCGGCAGCGTGCTCGCCAAGTCCGAGCGCATTGAGCAGCTCGCGCTCGCTATTGCCCGCGAGGCCCATCTGGGCGCCCACCTCGCTGCCGATGCCGCTCGTGCCGCGCACCTGTGCAAGGCCGACCTGGTTTCCAACGCCGTCGTCGAGTTTACGAGCCAGCAGGGCGTGATGGGTGGCTATTACGCGACTGCGATGGGGGAGAACGACGAGGTCGCCCACGCCATTCGCGATCACTATCGTCCCCGCTTTGCCGGCGATGAGCTGCCCGAGGGCACCGCTGGCTGCATCGTGGCCTGTGCCGACAAGCTCGATACCATTGCCGGTATCTTTGCCATCGGTGAGCCCCCGACCGGCTCTTCCGACCCCTACGCGCTGCGTCGCGCCGCTATCGGCATTATCAACATCCTGCGCGATCGTCTGCCGATCGACCCCACGACGCTCATCGACTTTGCCCTTGAGCTCTATAGCGAGCAGGGCATCGAGTTCGACGCCGCCGAGGTCGCCCAGCAGGTCCGTGACTTCTTCCACGGCCGTCTGGTGAGCATGGCCCGCGACGAGAAGATTCCGGCGGATACCGTCGCCGCCGTCTCCGCGGTGCACATCATCGCTCCGTCCGTCTTCTTCGCCCGCTGCGCCGCGCTCGACGAGGCTCGTAAGAACGATGCCGAGACCTTCGACAACCTGGCTACTGCCTATGCCCGCGCCGCGCACATCTCCAAGCCCAAGCTGGGTATGGAGTACGATCGCAGCCTGATGGGTGAGGCCGAGCTCGCGCTCGCCGATGCCTCCGAGGCTGCTCAGACCGCTGTCGATGGCGCCCTTGCTGCCGAGGATTACCCGGCCGCATTTGCCGCCCTTGCCGCCCTGCGTGCCCCCATCGACCGCTTCTTCGACGAGGTTATGGTCATGGACAAGGACGAGCAGCTCCGCGATAATCGCCTTAAGCTGCTCAACCGCTTCGAGGCCGTTTTCTCTGGCATCGCCAACATCGGTGAGCTTGCCCGCAAAAAGTAAGCCAGCCTGCGCATAAGCGCAAAAGGAGCCCCGCATGGATTGCCCGGTCACCGCACGTCCCACCGTTATCGTTATCTCCGACTCGCTCGGTGATACCGCTTGTGAGGTGGTGCTTGCGGCGTCCGGGCAATTTGATGAAGGGGCTTTTCGTCTCTTGCGCTTGCCCAAAGTGAACTCGGTGGAGCAGGTCAAGTCGTTTGTGGGCCCGCGCGTCGATGCGGACCATCGTGATATCGCCGTGTTCCACACTATCGTCGATCCGGCGCTTCGCGCCCGCGTGCTCGATTACCTGGGTATGCTGCATATTCGCTCTGTCGACCTGATCGGTCCGACCCTTGCCGTGCTGTCGTCGCTCATCGGTGTGCCGCCCAAGGGCGTTGCGGGCGTTATTCACAAAACGGATGACCGCTATTTCCACCGCATTGAGGCTATGGAGTATTTCGTTGAGCACGATGACGGGCGCGGTTGCGACGACCTTTCGGGGGCCGATATCGTGCTGCTGGGCGTGTCGCGTACGTCCAAAACGCCGCTGTCGATGTATTTGGCCTATCAGGGTTACAAGGTCGCAAACGTTCCGCTGGCGCACGGCATGGAGCCGCCGAAGTCGATTTACGAGGTCGACCCGATGCGCCTGTTCGGCCTGATTTCGACCGTTGACGTAATTTCTGAGATTCGCGACAGCCGCTTGGGCGATGACTACGCCCGCGCCGTCGCCGGCTCCTATGCCGAGCCCGAGAGTGTGCGCAGCGAGCTTGAGGAAGCCCGTGCCCTCATGAAGCGCCTAGGCTGCTTTGTGGTGCGTACCGACGGTAAGGCGATTGAGGAGAGTGCATCCGAGATCATCGGTCATTTGGAGGAAATCCAAGAAGCTCGAGCCCGTCGTGCCGCTCGCCGAGCCCAACAAAAGTAGCTAATTTGGGACGGGGCTTTTTTAGCTACCCCGGCTGAGGCCGCGAGCTTTTTGGCCGATTGCCGACGGGGTAGCTAAAAAAGCCCCGTCCCAAATTAGCTACTTATGGTAAAGCGATTTAGCAAAGTTCTTTTAGTTAACCTGCAAGTCTCGTACACTGGTATCTTCATAAGGTAACCACCTTTATCTACCGTTTACCGTCAGTTTTACCACGTTTACCAAACCTCGCACCCTCTACGCAAGCACTTCCAATACCCGCCGTATAGTACCCTCACGGCTCGCATCCGGTGGGTCGATTCGTTAACACGGTCGTGCGCGACAGCGCATGGAAGGGGAGTATCGTGAGCGATTGCAAGAGGGTTTACCGTTTTGGAACCGACGCCCAGGGCACCTGTGTCACTGAGGGCAACAAGTCCATGAACTTCGTGCTTGGCGGCAAGGGTGCAAATCTTGCCGAGATGAGCCGCATCGGCCTGCCGGTTCCCGGTGGCTTTACCATTACCTGCCAAACCTGTGTCGAGTACTCCGGCGCCGGCAACGTGTGGCCCGAAGGCGCACTCGATGAGATCGTTGCCGCCGAGGCCGATCTCGAGGCCCGCTGCGGCAAGAAGCTTGGTGACGCATCCGACCCGCTGCTCGTGTCGGTTCGCTCGGGTGCTCCGTTCTCCATGCCCGGCATGATGGACACGGTCCTCAACTTGGGCCTTAACGACGACTCCGTTCTGGGCCTCATTGCCCAGACGCAAAACCCGCGTTTTGCCTGGGATAGCTACCGCCGCTTTATCCAGATGTTCTCCAACGTCGTTATGGGTGTCGATGCCGACTTGTTTGAGAACGCCCTGACCCAGGCTCGCTTGGTCGCCGGCGTTCGCGTCGATTCCGAGCTTTCGGCCGAGGACCTGCAGGAGCTCGTCGAGACCTTCAAGGGCATCTTCTCCGAGAACGTCGAGGCTGCCCTGTATCCCGAGCTCGAGGTTGTCGACGGCAAGCCCGTCTTCCCGCGCGATCCGGAGCTCCAGCTGCGCCTTGCCATCCAGGCCGTCTTTGGCAGCTGGATGAACGAGCGCGCCTGCATCTACCGCAAACAACATGGCATTTCCGACGAGCTCGGTACCGCCGTCAACGTTCAGGCCATGGCTTTTGGCAACAAAGGCGAGACCTCTGCGACCGGCGTCGCCTTTACGCGCAATCCGGCCGATGGCACCAAGGAGTTCTACGGTGACTTTTTGGTTAACGCCCAGGGTGAGGACGTCGTCGCCGGCATCCGCAACACTGAGCCCATCGCCGACCTCAAGACCACCCCGGGCCTCGAGTCCGCTGGTGAGGAGCTCGAGCGCGTTTTCCTGACGCTCGAGGATCATTACCGCGATATGTGCGATATCGAATTCACCATCGAGCAGGGTAAACTTTGGATGCTTCAGACCCGCGTGGGCAAGCGCACCGCTACCGCCGCGCTGCGCATCGCTATCGAGATGGTCGAGGAGGGCCTCATCACCCGCGAGGAGGCCGTGAGTCGCATCGATCCCGCGCAGCTCGACCAGCTTCTGCATCCGCAGTTCGACTCCTCCAAGAAGTACGAGGCCCTGGCCTGCGGCCTTAACGCCAGCCCCGGCGCCGCCGTGGGCGAGGTCGTGTTCTCGAGCGACGATGCCGTCGCGCGCGCCAACGAGGGCCACAAGGTCATTCTGGTTCGCTGGGAGACCAACCCCGATGACTTGAAGGGCATGGTCGCTGCCGAGGGCATCCTTACCAGCCACGGCGGCAAGACGAGCCATGCCGCCGTTATCGCCCGCGGTATGGGTACGCCCTGTGTCTGCGGCGTTGAGCGCTTCCATATTGACGCCGCCGAGAAGGTCGTGCGCATCGAGGGCAGCGATCGTGTGCTGCACGAGGGCGACATCATCTCCATCGACGGCACCCAGGGTATCGTCGTCGATGGCGCCGTCGATCTGGTCTCCGCCGAGCTCACCGGCGACCTGGACACCATTCTGTCCTGGGCAGACGAGATTCGCCTGGACGAGACCGACGGTCACGCCAACCACGTGCGCGTCAACGCCGACAACCCCGAGGATGCCGCGCTCGCACTCGAGTTTGGCGCCGAGGCCATCGGCCTGTGCCGCACCGAGCACATGTTCCTGGGCGACCGCAAGAACATCATCCAGAGTTTTATCCTGTCCGACGACGAGGCCGTGAAGCAGCAGGCCCTGGCCGACCTGCTCAAGGTTCAGACCGAGGACTTTCTGGCGATGTTTAAGACCATGTCCGGTCGCGATGTGGTCGTTCGCCTGCTCGATCCGCCGCTGCATGAGTTCCTGGATAATCCTCGCGAGCTCGAGGTCGCCATCACCAAGAAGGAAGCCGCCGGCGCCAGCGAGGAAGAGCTTGCCACCCTGCGTGCCCGCCTGCGTCGAATCGACGGCATGGTTGAGTCCAACCCGATGCTCGGCTTGCGCGGTGTGCGCCTGTCCGTTGTCTTTGGCGATCTGCCGCTCATGCAGGTTCGCGCCGTCGCCACGGCTGCCGCCCGCCTTATCAAGGAGGGCGTCGACCCGCGCCCCGAGATTATGGTCCCGCTCGTTTCCATCACAGCCGAGCATGTCCAGACCCGCGAGGTCATCGAGCGCGTGATCGCCGAGGTATCCGCCGAGGAGGGCGTCGAGCTCAATATTCCCGTGGGCACGATGCTCGAGCTGCCGCGCGCCTGCATGGTCGCCGACGAGATCGCCCACCATGCCGACTTCTTCTGCTTTGGCACCAACGACCTCACCCAGACAACCTTCGGCTTCTCGCGCGACGACGCCGAGGCCAAGTTCATCCCGCTGTATATGCACAAGAAGATCCTGAAGGATAATCCCTTCGAGACCATCGACGCGGCGGTGCTCGAGCTGGTGCGTATGGCCGTCGAGAAGGGTCGCGCCGCCAACCCCGATATGCACTTTGGCGTGTGCGGCGAGCACGGTGGCGACCCCAAGTCCATCAAGGGCCTGTTCAACGTGGCCGATGTGGACTACGTGTCCTGCTCGCCCTATCGCGTACCCCTCGCACGACTGGCTGCCGCCCAGGCCAAGCTCGAGGCCAAGCGTTCCGCTTAACTGAGTCGCGTTCCGTTTGCGCCTCTTACGCCCCCCTTCGCGCCGCCGCACCCCCTGTGGACGCGGCGGCGTTTTATATTGATTCTATTGGTTCAATACATTGGCAACTGACGGGAGGACTGCGATGAAAAACCTCACCAGGTATTTGCAACGAGCGCGTCGGGGAGCACAGATGACCCTGTGCTGGGTGGTCGTTGCGGTCACGGCGCTTTGCGGGATGCCGACGGCCGGTTTTGCCCTTCAGGATGAATCGCGCGACAAGCTTTATGGCGACGTGGTCAACCCGCTCACCATTACGGTCAATGATCGCGACTGCACGTTTGTAGATATCGATGACGGCAAGCTCGAGGGCCGTACCTCGATGTACGACAACGTCTCGTTCTATACGGCCGCCGTCAAAAAGGTGTTGCCCAACTGGGCATCGCTTGCCTATAACATCCTTGGCTATGGTGGAGGCGACGACTCCGGGGACTTTTTGTACTGGGACCACGCCGGCAAGGGCTTTGAGAAGGACTTCGGTAAGGGTCACTACATCTATCTGTATGATGCGCTTTCGGGCGGCAACGGTGAGCATTCCGACGGCGCCGACAAATCGAAACAGAGTGGTCTGACATCGGCAAAAAGCCTCAAAGCTGTCTACGATCGCTTGACCGACGATATCGCCGGCTGTATCGGTCACAAGCTGACGGGCTCCGATTTCCGTGAAAACGTGCCGCTCGACGGACTGTCGAAAGACACGACTGAGCAGGACGTCATCTATGCCACCATTGCTTGTGTCGACAAGCTCGGCGGCACCTATCAGTATGATTTCAATGGCTTTGGCATCGCGTTCTATAACTTTAGAGTTCAGCAGCTCAACAGCATGAACAAGCTTAACTGCGCGCCCGAGGACGCGCCGGGCTATTCCTTTGTCGATTCTAAGACTGAGCAGGAGCTCGTTACCTCGGCACTTAACGTCGGCTATGAGGACGCCTCGCAGAGCATCACGCTCGCCCGCGGTACCGAGGAGACGGTCGGCACGAGCACTTCTGAATCCTCATCGTATTCCAAAGGCGGCTCGTGGGGCGCATCGGTGAGCCTCAAGGAGTCGCTGGGCGTGCCCGCAACAGCGAGCGAGGAGATCGAGACTTCGTTTTCGGCCGAAACCACGATGTCCCAGTTGTGGGAGGCGAGCAAGACCGAGGAACAGTCGATCACCACAACGGACAATCAGTCGGTCACCGTCGATATGACGATCCCTGCGCACACGCAGGTCAATAGCAAGCAGACGAGTTCTACCACGACGCTGTCCGAGGACTATGACCAGCCGGTGGGCGTGACGTTCGACGTGATTATCTTTAACATGAACGGCGAGTGCTACGACGACAACGCCGCCGTGCAGGAGTTCCATACCGCCGGTTATGACCAGCGCTCGTTCTACACCACCTTTGGCGATCAGTCGACCGACGCCGTGCAGAACCTGTTCCTGCGCTCAATCGCCCATCGTGGCGACGACGGCTACGATACCACCGCCGGAAACGTTACGAGCTGGTCGCATCGCACCAACAACCACATGGTGCGCGCCATCGATTGGAATTCTGTCCTGGCCGATCGCGAGGTGCCTTCGCGCAACGGCGGCGCCCCGCGCACGTGCAATGTGCTCAACGACATGGCAGCCACCTACCCCATGTCCATTACGGGTTCCAATCTGTCGTTTGAGTCGGTGACGGTCGATACGCAGTTGGGTACGCCGCAGCCCATTAAGCCCATTTCCAAGATTCTCGTATCGCTGCAGACCGATAAGACCCGAAGGCTTACGGTGGGAGACGAAGACCCCATCTCTTCCTATCGCGTGCGTGCAAGGGACGAGGACGATGTTGACTATTACGGCTTTGTGAAGTCGTCGGGCGACTGGCGCGTGGTCGATAAAAACGGCAAGAAATGCAAGTCCGACGTCATCGAGATCCAGACCGATCCTGTCACCCACGAGCAAGTCGTGGTGGGTAAAAAGGCCGGCACCGCCTACGTAAAGTACTTTATCCCCGAGGACACCTATGTGGACGTTAACGGGCATGTTTCGACCAATGACGAGATCGACGCCGCGGCCTACAAATATAAGGTAAGCGACGTGGCGCCCGAGTCGTTTAACGGCAGCATCAAACTCGAGGGCTCGGCACAGACCGTCGTCGGAGTCGAGGAGAATCTCAACGGCATCGACGGCCTAACGGCTACGGTCTATGACACGACGGGCAAGGAAGTCGATAGGGTCTGCAGCTGGGAGGCCCAGGAGCTCGAGAGCAAGGGCATTTCGGTCGCGACGGACGGCACGATGACCATCTCGCAACCGGGCACCTTCCATGTTCGCGCCTTTATTGACGGCGTGTATTCCGATTGGGCCGAGGTCATCGCCGCACCCGCACCGGTCGACCCGATGACGACCGTGGTCGAGACACCGGTGAGCGTTACGTCCGTTTCTTCGGGGGATTCTTCGGCAACGACGGATAGCGCGGCTCCTGCCCAGGGAGAGCAGGCGGCTTCCGATGCGAACGCGGCCGAGCCTGCTCCGGCGAGCGACGATGCCACTGCAGTGACTGACGACACCGCGCCCGCTGCCGCAAAAGATGCCTCGCCGATTCCTACGGGCCTCGTTACCGTTTTGACCGATATCTGCCGCTACGGCATCGATCACGGCCTCATCGGCACATCAAACAAGGAAGAGATGACCAAGCAGGACTTCGACATCTTAGGCATCCTGTACCTGATGGCAGACAGCCAGGATCTGGTGCCCCAAGCCGCCGAGGATGCGATGAATGAATGGGCTCATGACAACTATAATGACGAAGAGCTTGCCACCTGGAAGCAGCATGCGCTTTCGGTGCTGCTCGAATACGGTTATATCGCGCCCGGAACGACCGTGACGACGCCGACGACTGATGCTGTGGACGGCGCATAAGTGCAGAAAGAGTGCGTGTTTTTGTCTTTTTGCGCACGGGCAAAATAGTTCTTGCAGCCAAGGTCGTGGCGTGTATACTCGAATACGTTTGTTCAACTACGTGCCGGCCAAGGTGGTACGGCACCTCTAGAAGAGTAAGGAATTGCACATGGATTACATCCGCGCAATCGAGCGTCAGCAGATCCGCGAGGACATTCCTCAGGTTCGCGTCGCCGACAACGTCAAGGTTCACTACCGCATTAAGGAAGGCGACCGCGAGCGTATCCAGGTTTTCCAGGGTGACGTTATCCGCATGGCCGGCGCCGGTGCCCGTGAGACCTTCACCGTCCGCAAGATTTCCTTCGGTGTCGGTGTTGAGCGTACCTTCCCGCTTCACAGCCCCAAGATCGCCAAGCTCGAGGTCGTCCGTCATGGTCGCGTCCGTCGCGCCAAGCTGTACTACCTCCGCGACAAGGTGGGCAAGGCTGCTCGCATCCCCGAGAAGCGCTAAGAAGATCGCAGCGTCGGTCCACTCGTTTGGACACAAGGGTCACCTTCGGGTGGCCCTTCTTTTTATCTGATTTCCATGCAAGGAGGGCCTGGTATGGCCAATATGACGAGCTCGATTTCGGCATCGCAGGTTGCCGGCGAGCTGGCGAGTGCCACGTTCGAGGAGATTCCCGCCCTCGTGGAGCACTATCGCGAGGATCCGCGCCAGCAGGTGATCAAGGCTTGCGAACGCGCACTTAAGCGCCATGCCAAGGAACTTTCCGAGCGCGAGCGCGTCAACGGCATGTACGAGCTTATGCATGAGCTCGGCGGCGATGGCGTGGTCGTTGGTGTTGACGAGGTGGGGCGCGGCTCTGTCGCCGGCCCGTTGACGGTCTGCGCTGTCTGCCTTCCCATGGAGCCGCGCGTTTGGGGCATTAACGATTCCAAAAAGCTCACGCCTGCCCGTCGTGAGCTGCTCTCGGTGCAGATTGCCGAGGTGGCTACGGCCATTGGTTTTTGCCATATCGCGCCTGCGGACATCGATGAGATGGGCATGGCCCGCGCCATCCGCGCTGCCGTCGCGGGTGCGGTGGCCGATACGGGGCTCGAGCCCGATTGCGTGCTTATGGACGGCAACCCTTTGGGCGCCGTCCCCAACGAGCGCGATGTGGTCAAGGGAGATGCCAAAATCGCCTGCATCGCCGCTGCTTCCATTCTGGCCAAGGTCGCGCGTGACGAGATGATGGTCGAGTACGATGCCGAGTATCCCGAATATCATCTTGCTGAGTCAAAGGGCTATGCGAGCCCCGAGCACATTGAGGCTATTCGTAAACATGGCCTTTCTCCGTTGCATCGTGTGAGCTTCTGCGGAAATTTTTTGCAGACGGAGCGTCTTTTTTAAGGCAAATATGGAGACAGGGACTTCTGGGATTTTATAAACCAGCTGGTGGGGACCGCATGCAACGCAATTGTTGCATGCGGTCCCTTTTTTGTTTGTTTTTTGTTGGACTTTGGTTTTCTTTTGGTACTTACCCGCAAGAAAGGCGGCCCCATGATCGGGTCAATATCGTGCGCGGGAAAGGAGACCCCATGTGCGCCGCAAGTGCAAAGAGCAAGACGCAACAGCTCAAAGAGCTTTGGGAGAGCGGGGAGATTGATTGCGCGTCGATTACGCCTGGGTTCATTAAGGGCCTCAGTCCTCGAGAACTGGGCATGCTGGGCGAGCTTATTGCAATCGATTACTTTCGTGAGCGCGGTTATGCCCTCTTGGAACAGGGCTACCGGTGTCCCGAGGGCGAGGCCGATCTGGTACTGCTTGATGAACTTGATGATGTCGTGGTGATGGCTGAGATCAAGACAAGGCGCGTCGCCCTAGATTGCAACACGCGGGTCTTTCCCGAGGAGGCGGTGGACGCCCAAAAGCAGCGTCGCTACCGCCGTATCGCGAGTTGTTACCTTATGGATCACTATCCCCTTAAGGCGATTCGCTTCGACGCGGTGGGCGTTACTATCCGCGGCGGTCATATTGCGGAGATTGAGCATCAATACAACGCATTCGATTGGCAGGTATCGTGATGGCGTTTGACACCTTTGCCGTCCACGCTGCATGTATTCGTGGCGTCGAGGCGATTCCCGTCACGGTCGAGGTCTCGCTTGCCGGCGGTATTCCGGGTATCCAAATGCTTGGCATTCCAAGTATGGAGGTGATGGAGTCGCGTGGCCGCATACGCTGCGCAATGCGCTCGGCGGGATTTGAGATTCCACGAGCGGGCATTACCGTCAACTTGGCTCCGGGCGACATCCGTAAAACGGGCAGTGGTTTTGACCTGCCGATTGCCATCGCGGTACTGGCGGCCGATGGGCAGATTCCCCGCGACCATCTAGACCATTGCCTTATTGCCGGTGAGCTCGGGCTGGATGGTAGCGTGCTGCCCGTAAAAGGCGAGGTTGCGTTTCAGTTGTTGGCGCGTGATATGGGTCTGTCCTTTATCGCAGGAAGGTCGGATCAACATGTACCGCTTGCCGGTGTGGACTGTGGCTTTATCGACCATCTGTCTCAGCTCGCCCGCGGTATGGGCCAGGTGGCTCGGCATTATCTGGATTCCGAGGGTGTCGAGGCGTCGTTTGAACCAGAACTTGATTATGCCGATGTGCTGGGGCAGGAGGTTGCCAAGCGCGGCATTGCGCTCGCGGCGGCGGGGGAGCTCGGCCTGCTTATGATTGGCTCGCCGGGTTCGGGCAAGACCATGCTTGCACGCCGCATGACGGGCATCTTGCCCGAGCTTTCTCTCGAGGATCAGCAAGAGGCGCTGTGCATCCATTCCGTCTTGGGCGAGAACATCGATGGTTTGCTGGCGGGACACCGGCCGTTCCGTAGCCCCCACCACAGCATTTCGACTGCGGGCCTTATTGGCGGCGGTCGGCCGGTGCACCCGGGCGAGATTAGCCTAGCGCACGGCGGCGTGCTCTTTTTAGACGAGCTTGCCGAGTTTCCCAACAGCGTGCTGCAGACGCTTCGCCAGCCCATCGAGCGCGGCTACGTCAAGATCGTACGCGTCGATGGGACTTTCACGTTTCCCTCGCGGTTCCAGCTGCTTGCCGCGAGCAATCCCTGTCCCTGCGGCTTTTTGGGCGATCGCGAGGTACCGTGCCGCTGCTCGGCTTCGATGGTTGAGCGCTATCGGTCTAAGCTACGTGGTCCCTTGGCCGATCGTATTGACCTTATGATTGACGTGACCCGACCCGACCCGCAGGTAATTATCGAGGGCGCCGAGGGTATGTCGTCAGCTGAACTACGTGACTATGTTGTGCGGGGTCGGGCATTTCGCGCCTGGCGCGAGTCCCGTATGGACGATGCAGATGCCGAGGCCGAGGACGATGAGTCACGTTCCATCGACGGCGTCGTTTCGACCTTTGCGCTCGATGGGGCAGCGGAAAAGTGCGTGCTCGGCCTGTCGAGGCGCACACATCTCACAGGGCGCGGCATCGTGCGCTTGGTGCGTATCGCGCGCACGATTGCCGATGTCGCCGAAAGTGAGCGGGTAACCCAAGACCACGTGCTCGAGGCGGCGATGTACCAGGGGAGGAGGGACCAGTAATGCCCGAGGAGACTTTTGAGCTGCATCCCGGTGATGCGTTGTATCCAGCTACCGTTTTGGAGCTCTCCGATGTACCCCAGACGCTTTATGTGCGTGGCGATCCCGCCGCACTGTCGACGCCCGCGCTCTCCATCATCGGCGCTCGCAAGGCCTCGCCGTACGGCCTTGCCGTGGCAGAGCTGGCCGCGAAAGTTGCGGTCGAGGCGGGGGTGACGGTGGTCTCGGGCGGTGCGGTCGGCTGCGACCAGGCCTCGGGTTGGGCCGCGGTCAACGCTGGTGGCAGGCACGTCGTGGTGTTGGGTACGGGCGCCGACGTGGTTTACCCGCGTTCGAGTGCAGGGCTCATCGCGCGCACGATCGATACGGGCGGCGCGGTCGTGTCCATCTCGCCTTGGGGTATGGGGCCACGCAAGTTTGCCTTTCCGCGGCGTAACCGGGTGATTGCCGCGCTTTCGCAGGCGCTGTTCGTGTCGGAGGCCGGCATGCCCTCGGGCACGTTCTCGACAGCGGAGGCCGCCATGGACCTGGGGCGCGAACTGCTCGCGGTACCGGGCTCCATTTTGTCACCAGAGTCGCGTGGGACCAACTACCTCATCGCCAACGGGGCATGCTGCATTGTTGACGAGGAGTCTATTGAGATGGCCATCTCGCGAATATACGGCACCCTGCGCTATTCGCGTCCCGATGCGCCCGGTATCGCCGATCTGGACCCCACGCAGCAGGCCGTGATGCACGCGCTCATTGCCTCGCCGCTTAAGGTCGATGACATTGCCGCGCTCGTCTCCCTCGATGCCGTCGGCGTGCTCAAACTCCTGGGCTCACTCGAGCTCGAGGGACTCATCGAGCGCATGATGGATGGAAGGTATGCGCCCTCAAAGTTTGCGCTTCACGCTCAGACGCCCTTCGGTCACAATGGAAAGCGTGTCAATTAGAAAGGTGTTTGCAGATGCTGTTTGATCAAGTGACGGTTATCGGTGGCGGTCTGGCGGGATCGGAATGCGCGATTCAGCTGGCAGATCGCGGGTTTGCCGTAAAGCTGTGCGAGATGCGGCCGCTGGTGACCTCTCCTGCCCACCATACCGATCACTTGGCGGAGCTCGTCTGCTCCAATTCGTTTAAGTCGACCCGACCCGATTCCGCCGCCGGCCTGTTGAAGGCCGAACTCGAGCGTATGGGTTCGGTGCTGCTCGACTGCGCTCATCGCGCTGCCGTTCCCGCTGGTGGCGCCTTGGCGGTCGACCGTGTTAAATTCTCCGAGCTCGTCGAGGCCGAGGTTGCCGCCCGTCCCAATATCGAGGTCGTTCACGGCGAGGTCACCCAGATTCCCGAGGGCCATGTGGTTATCGCCGCGGGTCCCTTGTGCTCGCCGGCGTTGAGCGGGGAGGTCATGAAGCTCGTCGGTGGTGATTCCCTGGCGTTTTTTGACGCCGCGGCCCCGATTGTCGATGCCTCGACGCTCGATATGGATGTGCTGTTCTCGCAGTCGCGCTACGAGGAGCAGGGGAGTGGCGACTATCTCAATGCCCCGCTCAACAAGGAGGAGTACGAGGCCTTTATCGAGGCGCTTACCACGGCCGATCGCGTGGTGCTCAAGGACTTTGAGGGCGGGGACCTCTTCCAGGCCTGTCAGCCAGCCGAGGAGGTTGCGCGCACGGGCAAGGATGCCATCCGCTTTGGCGCTATGAAGCCCGTCGGGCTCACCGACCCGCGCACCGGTCGCCGTCCCTGGGCGGCGATTCAGCTGCGCGCCGAGAACAAGGAGAAGACCGCCTATAACCTGGTTGGTTTTCAGACCAACCTGACCTTCGGCGAGCAGAAGCGCGTTTTTCATATGGTTCCCGGTCTGGAGAATGCCGAGTTCTTCCGCTATGGCGTCATGCATCGCAATACCTTTGTCGATGCTCCCCATGTGCTCGATGGGACCTTCGCCGTACCCGGCACGGGCGTGCGCCTTGCCGGACAGATTACCGGTACGGAGGGTTACATGGAAGCGGTCGCGACGGGTCTCCTCGCTGCGCTCAATACCTATGCCGAGGCTATCGAGGTTGCTCCTGTCGAGCTGCCGCGCGTGGGCGCTCTCGGCGCGCTCGTGGGCTATGCGACCGATCCTGCTACGGTCGGATATCAGCCCATGCATGTTAATTTTGGCCTGGTGCCTCCCCTCGAGGACGGTAAACGCCGCAGCAAACGTGAGCGCTATCAGGCCTATGCGGATCGCGCCCTTAAGGCCCTGGATTCCTATCTGGAATCGCGCTCCGACCTGTTTGGGGGCGACCGGCCATAGCCTTTGACCTGTACGGTGCCGTCGACTCGTTCATAGCCTATATTGCACGCGTCGAGGGGCTTTCTTCTAACACTGTTATTGCTTACGGCTCTCGTCTGGAGCGTTTTGCCGCTTGGTGCGAGCGTGGGGATATCGATGCACGCACGGCGGACGTGCGTACCGTTCGCATGTATCTGGCGGAGCTGTCGCGCGAGCAGCTGGCGCCCAGGACGATTGCGGCGCACCTGTCTGCCATTCGTTCGTTCTATCGATGGATGGCTGCCGAGGGTCTTATCGATGGAGACGCTGTCTCTGCGATTGCCTCGCCCAAGCTTCCACGCGATTTGCCCGGAGTGCTGACCACCCAGCAGGTTAAGGCACTGCTTGCAGCGCCAGACGTTTCAACGCCTGCGGGACTGCGCGATGCGGCGATGCTCGAATTGCTCTATGCATCTGGGGCTCGCATCTCTGAGCTTGCGGCACTCAATGTTGAGTCCATTGCTTGGTCCGAGCGAACGCTGCGGCTTTGGGGTAAGGGGAGCAAGGAGCGTATCGTGCCCCTGTATCGGCGTGCTCTCGATGTGACCCGCCGCTATATTGAGGAAGGAAGACCGTTGCTTCTTGCTCAGGCAAAGCGTGGCGACGGTACGAACGGTGTGCATCCGCTGTTTATCTCGGCACGCGGCAACCGTATGAGCGCCGCCATGCTTAGGCGACGGTTTCATATGTTGGCGACGCTTGCGGGTATCCCTTCCGATATCGCCCCGCATGCGATGCGCCATACTTTTGCGACCGATTTGCTCGAGGGCGGAGCGGACTTGCGCTCTGTCCAGGAGTTGCTGGGGCATGCAAGCTTGTCCACCACGCAGATTTATACGCATCTCACGCCCGATCGGCTCAAACGCGCCGTTACCCAAGCTCTTCCGCGCGGCGAATAAGGCAGGAGATGGGTTCTATCCAATCGATCGCGCGTCCGTGTGTGTGGTTTTGATTTCGGGTTGGCAGAAAGATGTAATCCTGCTATCATTCATCGGGTTGCTTCACGGCAACAGGTTTTTATCACGCACGCGCGGCTACTTCATACCGTGGTGCCCGGGCTTTGGTAGCACATGTCCGGGTTGGTTTTGGAGGATGACCCCGCGCGGAGGCAAACCACAGGAGGTTTAACATGGCTACCAAGATTAATATCCGCACCCTGCTCGAGGCCGGCTGCCACTTCGGTCACCAGACCCGTCGCTGGAACCCCAAGATGAAGCCGTTCATCTTCGGTGAGCGCAACGGCATCTACATCCTCGACCTCAAGCAGACCATTCTTGACGCCGACCAGGCTTACACCTTCGTCAAGAACGTTGCCAAGGGTGGCAACGTGCTGTTCGTCGGCACCAAGAAGCAGGCTCAGGAGGCCGTCAAGAACGCCGCTGAGCGCGCCAACATGCCTTACATCAACCAGCGTTGGCTCGGCGGCATGCTGACCAACTTCGTCACCATCCGCTCCCGCATCAACCGCATGGAGGAGCTCGAGGCCATGGTCGAGGACGGCCGCATGGCTGTTCTTCCCAAGAAGGAGCAGGCTGTTCTGGGTAAGGAGCTCGCTAAGCTCCAGACCAACCTCGGTGGCGCCCGCGACATGAAGGGTCTGCCCCAGGCTCTCTTCGTCATCGACACCAAGCGCGAGGAGAACGCCATCAAGGAGGCCCAGCGCCTGAACATCCCCGTCGTCGCTCTGATCGATACCAACTCCGATCCCGACGAGGTCGAGTACGGCATCCCCTGCAACGATGACGCCATCTCCGCTGTCACCCTTATGTGCGAGCTCATGGCCGACGCTTGCCTCGCTGGCTCCGGCAAGGAGCAGGTCTCCGAGGCCGAGATGGCCGCTGAGCCCAAGGCCGAGTAAATCAGTCCTAATTAAGTCTTTTTCATCTCTTTGAAAGGAACCACAATGGCCCAGATTACCGCCGCTATGGTCAAGCAGCTCCGCGAGATGACCGACTCCCCGATGATGGAGTGCAAGAAGGCTCTCGTCGAGGCTGACGGTGACATGGACGCCGCTGTTGACGTTCTGCGTAAGAACGGCCTCGCTAAGGCTGCCAAGAAGGCTGGCCGCGAGACCAACGAGGGCGCTGTCGCCGCGTTCGTCTCCGAGGATGGCAAGACCGGCGCTCTGCTCGAGCTCTCCTGCGAGACCGACTTCGTCGGCTCCAACGCCAAGTTCACCGGCTTTGCTTCCAAGGTCGCCGAGGTTGTCGCCACCACCGAGCCGGCCGATGTCGACGCTCTGCTCGAGAAGCCGATGGGCGAGGAGACCGTTTCCTCCGAGCTCACCGAGATGATTCACATCATGGGCGAGAACATGAAGATCTCTCGCTTCGCCGCCCGCAAGGCCGAGAACGGCGCTCTCGCTTCTTACATCCACATGGGTGGTAAGATCGGCGTTCTCGTCGAGTTTGCTTTCGAGAAGGCTGAGACCGCTCAGGCTGAGTCCTTCAAGACCTTTGCCCACGACGTTGCCCTTCAGGTTGCCGCTGTCGCTCCGATCTGCGCTACCCGCGATCAGGTTCCGGCCGAGACCGTCGAGCATGAGAAGCAGATTTACATGGCTCAGGCTGCCGAGTCCGGCAAGCCCGAGGCCATCCAGGAGAAGATGGCTGTTGGCCGTCTGGAGAAGTTCTACAAGCAGTCCGTGCTCACCGAGCAGGAGTTCATCAAGGACAGCTCCCTCACCATCAAGAAGTACGCTGAGCAGGTCTCCAAGGAGCTCGGCGATACCATTACCGTCGTTGCCTTCGACCGTCTGGTCCGTGGCGAGTAAATAAGCTCTTGTAGCTGGTAATGAGCAGGCTGTGGGTTTTACTCACAGCCTGCTTTTTCATGGCTCTAAGCAGAGCCTTTGATATCATATTGAGAGTCTAATTAAAGGAGGATCGCTTTGTCCGACATCCGATATAAACGCGTGCTTTTGAAGCTTTCCGGCGAAGCACTGATGGGCGATGGCCACTATGGCATCGACCCCAAGATTACCGACCATCTTGCCAAGCAGGTCAAGGAGCTGCTTGCCGTTGGCCATGAGGTCGGCATCGTTGTCGGCGGCGGCAATATTTTCCGCGGCATGGCTGGAGCTGCCGGCGGTATGGAGCGTGCTCAGGCCGATTACATGGGCATGCTTGCAACCGTTATGAACGCGCTCGCCCTGCAGGATGCCTTCGAGCATAACGATGTTCCCTGCCGCGTTATGAGTGCCATCCAGATGAACGAGATTTGCGAGCCCTATATTCGTCGTCGCGCCATCAATCACCTGTCCAAGGGCAATGTCGTTATCTTCGCGGCCGGCTCGGGCAATCCGTACTTTACGACTGACACCGCCGCGGCCCTTCGCGCCTGCGAGATCGGTGCGGAGATTCTGATTAAGGCCACCAAGGTCGACGGTATCTACGACAAAGATCCCGTCAAGTGCGCCGATGCCGTCCGCTTTGACAAGATCACCTATCACGAGGTGCTCGTCCGCGGCCTGCAGGTTATGGATTCCACGGCTACGGCCCTGTGCCAGGATAACCGTATGCCCATTTTGGTCCTCAACATCGATGGCGAGGACAACGTCAAGCGCGCGCTTTCGGGTGAGCCCGTCGGCACGCTCGTCTATCAGGAGGATTAAGCATGGCAGAGAACATCACCGCCCACATGGACAAGTCGCTCGAGTCCCTCAAGCATAACTTCTCCAAGGTCCGTACCGGCCGAGCCAACGCTAACATTCTGTCCGACATCACCGTCGATTATTACGGTGTTCCCACGCCGGTCACGCAGGTTGCCGCCGTAAAGACCCCCGAGGCCCACATGCTGCTCATCGAGCCGTGGGATAAGGCGCTTATCAACGCCATCGTCAAGGCCATCGGCGCTTCCGATCTGGGTATTACCCCCAACTCCGATGGCACCGTTGTTCGTCTTCCGTTCCCGGCTCCCACCGAGGAGCGCCGTCGCGAGCTCGTCAAGGAGTGCCGCGAGTACGCCGAGCAGGCCAAGGTGTCTATCCGTAACATCCGTCGCGACTTTAACAACAAGCTCGAACGCGATGAGGAGCTCACCGAGGACGATGTCCGTCGCGAACAGGCCAAGGTGCAGAAGCATACCGACGAGTATGTCGCCAAGGTCGAGGAGCTTCTGAAGGAAAAAGAAGCCGAGGTCATGGAGATCTAAGGTGCAATACGACGAGAACAAACTGGTCGAGTACTTTGCCGACGCCCCTGCGGGCGTCGGTTTTTCCGACCTTGACCTCAATAACATTCCGCGCCATATCTCTTGCATCATGGACGGCAACGGTCGCTGGGCTACGGCGCGAGGTCTTGCCCGTACCGAGGGCCACAAGGCGGGTATCGTCTCCCTTCGCGAGATCATTACCGCCTGCGTGCGTCTGGGCGTCGACGTGCTTTCCGCCTATGCGTTTTCAACCGAAAACTGGAACCGCCCGCTGCATGAGGTTAACGTCTTGATGCATCTGTTTGCCAAGACGTTTATCGATGAGCTGCCGCTTCTGAAGCGCGAAAACGTGCGTGTTGTCTTTTTGGGTGATATTTCCGCGCTGCCCAAGAAGACCCGCGACGTTTTTGAATGCGGTCTTGCCGAGTGCGCTGATCACACCGGTATGACGCTGGCGCTTGCCGTCAACTACGGCGCGCGTGCCGAGATTACGCGTGCTGCCCGTCAGCTTGCGCTCGATGCTGCCGCCGGCAATATCGACCCTGCTGCTATCGATGATGATATGGTTGCTTCGCACCTGTACACCGCCGGTCTTCCCGATCCCGAGCTGGTCATTCGCACCTCTGGTGAGCTTCGCCTTTCGAACTATCTGCTGTGGCAGGTGGCTTATTCCGAGTTCTATGTCACCGATACCTATTGGCCTGACTTTGATCGTTGGGGCCTTGTTGACGCCATTTTGGCCTATCAGGGCCGTGACCGTAGGTTTGGTGGACTGAGCAAGACCGAGGAGGCTTAATCGTGTCCGATCGTCCCAAGGCATCTGCTCCCAAGACGCCTGCGCGCAAAGCTGCCACTGCGGGAGCGCCTGCAGCGAAGAGCGGCACCGGTTCGTGGCTTGCGGGCTTTATTACCCGTGCCGCCGCCGGTATCGTCTACGCCGTCGTCTTTATCCTGTGCCTGGTTTTGGGTATCGTGCCCACCGCCATTTTTGTCTCTGTCATGAGCGGGCTTTGCTGCTTTGAGTTTTTCCGTATGACGAGGCTCGACGGCAAGGTCGCCAACGAGCATCTGGGCATTATTGCCGCCGCGCTCTTTCCGTTATCGGCGCTTGGCGATTCGCTTTTGCTGAACGCCCTGCTTTTTGCACTGATGCTCGCGGTGGGCATTTGGTATGTTTGGTCGCCGCGTACCCGCATCTCTGATGTGGCCGTGACGCTCATGGGTCCCATCTACACAGGCTTTATGCTGTCGGCTATTGTGCTGCTGCGCGATGCCGTGCCCGGTTTTGCCGGCGCCCTGCTTTCAGTGGGTGTTTGCGCGTCCCTTTGGGTCTCCGATTCGTTTGCCTACATCGTGGGCAGCCGTATCGGCAAACACAAGATGGTTCCCAAGATCTCTCCCAAAAAGAGCTGGGAGGGGTTTGTCGGCGGCATTCTGGGCTCGGTTCTCATCTGGCTCATTTTGTGGGTGACGCATCTCTATAAGCTGAGCTTGCCCTATGCGCTGCTTTGCGGCGTGGTTGTGTCCATCCTGGGCGTTATCGGCGACCTTATCGAGTCGCGCATCAAGCGCGGTGTGGGCGTCAAGGATTCCGGCAACCTTATCCCGGGCCACGGCGGCATGCTCGATCGTAGCGATTCGCTTATCTTCGGCTGCATCACCGCGCAGCTGATGCTGATGATCGGAGGCGTGCTGTAATGTCCTTCCAGACGACCTATGGCTCCGATGGACGTCTCCGTGTTGCCATCCTGGGCTGTACGGGCTCTATCGGTACCCAGGCGCTCGATGTTTGCCGTCAGCATGCCGATCGTCTGCAGGTGACGGCTCTTTCCGTTAATTCCAGTACCACTGAGCTCGTTGCGTTTGCCCGTGAGTTTTCGGTTCCGGCTGTTGCCATCGCAGATACCGCTCACGGGTCTGATGCCGTGCTGCAGGAGCTGCCTCAGGGCACGAACGTCGGCGTTGGTGCGCAGGCGGTCTGTGATCTCGCGTGCCGTGATGATGTCGATTGCGTGCTCGTTGCCATTGTTGGCGCGGCTGGTCTCGAGGCAAGCCATGCTGCCTTGATCTCGAATAAGCGCCTTGCCCTTGCCAATAAGGAGTCGCTCGTTGTTGGCGGTGACCTGCTGATGCCGTTGGCACAGCCCGGTCAGCTTATCCCGGTCGATTCCGAGCATTCTGCAATTTACCAGTGCTATCTGGGTGAGAATCCGCGCGAGGCCCACTGTATTTGGCTTACCTGCTCGGGCGGTCCGTTCTTTGGCCGTTCGCGCGAGGAGCTCGACCGTGTGACCCGTAATGACGCCTTGGCGCATCCCACTTGGGCTATGGGTGCCAAGACCACGATCGACTCGGCTACCCTCATGAACAAGGGCCTGGAGCGTATCGAGGCGATGCGCCTGTTCGGTTGCGGCCTCGACGTTATCAACGTGGTCGTGCAGCGCCAGTCAAAGATCCATTCGATGGTCGAGTTTGCCGACGGCTCCGTGATGGCGCATCTCGGGGCATCTGACATGCGCATTCCCA
This sequence comes from Collinsella sp. SGI.180, assembly GCF_050313455.1. Taxonomy (NCBI): domain Bacteria; kingdom Bacillati; phylum Actinomycetota; class Coriobacteriia; order Coriobacteriales; family Coriobacteriaceae; genus Collinsella; species Collinsella sp. SGI.180. The sequence goes on along the minus strand of NZ_JBNPLL010000003.1, from coordinate 92,178 downwards.
TCCAGTTTGCCTTCTCGTATCCCGAGCGCTGGGATACTCCGGCTCCGCGCATCGATTTCCGCGAGTTGGGTCAGCTTACCTTTGCTGCGGCCGACATGGATACGTTCCGCTGCCTGGCGCTGGCCGAGCGTGCGGGCAAGACGGGCGGCACCATGCCGTGCGTGCTCAATGCCGCCAACGAGGTCGCCGTCGATGCCTTCCTGCATGATGGCTGCAGTTTTACCGATATCGATCGCATTGTGGAATCCTGTATGGATGCGCATGATGCGCAGACGGTCGATTCGTTTGAACAGCTTCGCGGTATCGATGCGTGGGCGCGTGAAAAGGCCGCGCAAGTGCTCGCCGCAACCCGTTTTTAACCCATAAGGATTGCTTTTTCGTTTTATGGAAACTGTTCTGAGCGTTCTCTCATCGGTCTTTTGGGGCCTGCTGATGCTTTCCGTCCTCGTGTTTTTGCACGAGGGCGGCCACTTTTTGGCGGCGCGTGCCTGCGGCGTCCGGGTGACTGAGTTCTTTTTGGGCCTGCCGTGTCGCTTTGATATTCACCATACGTCTCGTCGGATCGGCACCAAGTTTGGCGTGACCCCGCTGTTGCTGGGTGGGTATGCTGCCATCTGTGGCATGGATCCGACCGATGTCTCGTATGCCGATCGCGTGCTTGCCGCCATCTATCGCCACGGCCGTGTGACGGTGGCCGATCTTGCCGTCGAGCTTGAGCTGTCCGAGGAGGATGTGCTCGAGGCCTGTGCTTTGCTGCTGGGTTGGGGCTCCATAGCTCCTTGGTATGAAGAAGGAGAAAAGCCTTCGCCTGGTTACTATCCCACCAAGTACCAGACCCTGCCGCGTGATGCGGCGGGTTATACCACCTTTGACGGCCGTCGGTTCGATCGCGAGCACGCGACTGCCGAGGGTGATGTATGGGAACTGCCGTGCGGCGAGGCCGAATTCCTTGCACGCGAGCGCTCGCACACCTATTTGGGTCAGGTCTTTGTCAAGCGTGCCTTTATGCTGCTTGCGGGCATTATCGTCAATATCCTGACGGGCTTTTTGCTCCTTATGAGCATCTATTCCATCGCGGGTGTCACGGTGCCGGTGGACACCAATGTGATCGGCCAGGTTGACGAAGGCTCGATTGCCTCCGCGGCGGGAATCGAGGATGGCGACGCGATTCTTTCGGTCGACGGAGTATCGTGCTCTACCTGGATGGACGTTTACGATGCCATTGGCAAGGCTGCCGGTAAGGACGATATAGCCATTGAGTACGAGCGTGACGGCAAGAAGCATTCGACCACGGTCGCGCTCAAAGAGGACGAACGCCTAGGTGTGTATGTCTCTACGCAGGTGGTCCGTTTAGACCCCATCACGTCGGCTCGCCTGTCGTTCTCCTATGTCGTGCGGACAGCGGAGGGCGTGATGCGCCTGCTCCAGCCTCAGCATACGATGGAGATTCTCGATCAGTCCTCTTCGATCGTGGGTATTAGCGTTATGTCCTCACAAGCTGCTGCTGCCGGCCCTGCCACGTTCCTTTCGTTTGCCGCCCTCATTTCGTTCTCGCTTGGCTTTATGAACCTGCTGCCCATCCCGCCACTCGATGGCGGCAAGTTGGTCATCGAGATCATTCAAAAGATTGCGGGCCGCGAGCTTCCGCTTAAGGTCCAGACGATTGTGAGCTATGTGGGCATCGCGCTCTTTGCGCTGCTGTTTGTCTATATGCTTCGTTCCGACATCCTTCGATTTATTCTGTAGGGGAGTGTTTGGATTGTCTTCATCCCATCCTTTGCCTCGCGAGTTGACGCGCCCCGTGCATGTGGGCGGCGTGCAGATCGGTGGAGGCGCGCCGGTGGCGGTCCAATCCATGACCTGCACTGATACCGCTGATGCCCAGGCAACGCTTGCGCAAGTGCGCGCGTTGGCGCAGGCTGGCTGCGATATCGTGCGCGTGAGCGTGCCCACCGAGGCCGCGCTTGAGGGTTTCCGCGCCATCTGTGCCGAGTCTCCGGTGCCGATCGTTGCCGATATCCACTTTAACCATAAGCTCGCCATTGGTGCCGTTGAGGCCGGTGCTGCCAAGCTGCGCATCAATCCCGGCAATATCGGCGATTGGGCCAAGGTTGACGCGGTGATCGATGCTGCGGGTGCCGCGGGCTGTGCGATTCGTATCGGCGTCAATGCTGGTTCTCTTGAGCAGGATATCGCTGAGCGCGACGACCTCACGCAGCCCGAAAAGCTCGTGATGTCGAGCGAACGTTTCGTCAAGCATTTTGAAGACCGCGGCTTTACGAACATTGTGCTTTCGGCCAAGGCCCATAGCGTGCAAACGACGCTCGACACCTATCGTGCCCTGTCGCGTGAGATTCCCCACGTTCCGCTCCACCTGGGCGTAACCGAGGCGGGTACCAAGCTGCAGGGCACCATCAAGAGCTCGGTGGGCCTTGGCATCCTGCTGTCCGAGGGAATCGGTGACACCATGCGCGTTTCGCTCACGGCCGATCCGGTTGAGGAGCCGCCGGTCGCCTGGGGAGTTTTGCAGTCGCTGGGCCTGCGTCGCCGCGGCCCCGAGATTGTCTCGTGCCCAACGTGCGCCCGCTGTCAGGTTAACCTGATCGCAATCGCCGAGGAAGTAACCGAGCGGCTTAAGAACTATGCCGCGCCGCTTTCGATTGCCGTCATGGGATGCGCCGTCAATGGCCCCGGTGAGGCTTCTGATGCCGACCTGGGCGTTGCTTGCGGACGTGGTCAGGGCCTGCTCTTTTCGCACGGCCAGATCATTGGTAAAGTAGCGGAGGACCAAATTGTCGACGCGCTTATGGCCGAGGTCGACAAGCTTATTGAGGAGAAATAAATGACCCGAGCAATGTATATGTCTAAGCTGTATGCTCCGACGCTCAAAGAGGATCCAGCCGACGCTGAGCTTGCGAGCCATCGCCTGCTGCTCCGTGCCGGTATGATCCGCAAGGAGGCTGCCGGTCTCTATTCCTATCTGCCGCTCGCGTGGCGCTCGATTCGCAAGATTGAGAACATCGTGCGCGACGAGATGGACGCCGCCGGCGCTCAGGAGCTCATGATGCCCATCATGGTCGATGCCGAGCTGTGGCGTGAGTCCGGCCGTATCGATGCCTATGGCAAGGAGCTCGTGCGCTTTGATGACCGCCACGGCCGCGAGTTCGTGCTCGGCCCCACGCACGAGGAGACCGTGACTGCCCTGGTGCGCAACGAGCTGCGTTCATACAAGCAACTGCCGGTGAATCTCTATCACATCCAGGACAAGTTCCGCGACGAGTTCCGTCCCCGCTTTGGCCTGATGCGCGGTCGCGAGTTCATCATGAAAGACGCCTACAGCTTTTCTGCCACGCAGGAGAGCCTGCAGGAGGAGTACGACAAGATGAAGCAGGCCTACGCCAATATCTGCGAGCGCTGCTACATCAAGGCCCTGCCCGTCGTCGCCGATTCCGGCGAGATCGGTGGCGACACCTCCGTCGAGTTCATGGCGCTGGCAGATGCCGGCGAGGCTTCACTGGTCTACTGCGACGATTGTGGCTTTGCTGCCGATGACGAGGCGGCAAGCACCAAGGTCGTTGTGACCGAGGGCCCCGGCGACGGCACACTCACCAAGGTCGAGACTCCGGGTATGGGCACCATCGAGGCCGTCGCCAAGTTCTTCGGCTTCCCCGAGAACGGTACGCGCAAGTCGCTGGCTCTCATCGACGCCGAGGGCAAGCCGGTTGTGGCCATCGTTCCGGGCGATCATGAGCTCAACGACTGCAAGGCCGAGCATGTCTTTGGCAAGGGCTATCGCATGATGACCGACGAGGAGCTCCAGACCTACGGTCTGCATAAGGGCTTTATCGGACCGGTTAACCTGCCCGAGGGCATTCGTCTGGTCTGCGACGAGAGCCTGCGCGAGTCCAAGCAGTGGGCCTGCGGTGCCAACGAAGTCGACTATCACTTTACCGGTGCCTGCCCCGAGCGCGACTTTACCGTCGACGAGTGGGCCGACCTGGTTACCGTCGTTGCCGGCGACCCTTGCCCGCACTGCGGCAAGCCGCTCTCCGCTGCTCGCGGCATCGAGGTTTCCCAGGTCTTCCAGCTGGGCACCAAGTACTCCGAGGCCATGGGTGCCACCTTTATGGACGAGGACGGCAAGGAGAAGCCGCTTATCATGGGTTGCTACGGCGTGGGCGTGTCCCGCTCGCTCGCTGCCGTCGTGGAGCAGCACAACGACGAGCACGGTATCGTTTGGCCGGTCTCCGTTGCCCCGTACGAGGTTACGGTGATTCCGCTCGACCCCAAGAAGGAGGAGTGCGCTTCTGTTTGCGATCAAATCGTCGAGGGTCTGTGCGCCGAGGGTATCGAGGTTGTCGTAGACGACCGTGACGAGCGTCCCGGCTTTAAGTTTGCCGACAACGACCTTATGGGCTTCCCTTATCAGGTGGTGCTCGGCAAGCGCGGCCTTAAGAACGGCACCGTCGAGCTCAAGGATCGTGCCACGGGCGAGCGCGAGGATGTGGCGATCGATGAGATTGTCGCCAAGGTCGCTGAGCTTGTGAAAGCAGCACGCCGTTAATCGAGCCCGCTGCGTTTAGTGCACTTGTTAAGCGGCCCTGCGTCTCTCGAGGTAGAGATGCAGGGCCGCTTTTGCGTCTAAGGGACATTTGTTGCTAAAAGGAAAACCCCGCAGCCCATGCGAGCTGTGGGGTTTTCCTTTGTGCCTCCGATGCGAAATAAATCGCTCAGATATTACTGATAATCGACGACGTCGATCCAGTTCTTAAGGAACTCATCGTTCACGTTGCGCTTACGAGCGAGCTCGGAAGCGGCGACGATGCTCGTCCACTGACGCACGACCTGCATGGGCATGTCGGCGCGATCGCAGTAGAGCTCCAGGTAGGCCTCGGCCTGGTCCTTGCTGTTGAGGGCAAAGAGCAGGTAGGTGGTGGCAACGTCGGCAGCAGGAGAGCCCTGGGTGGCGTGTGCCCAGTCGCAGACGTACAGCTGGCCGTCGTCGCCAACGATGACGTTGGAGGGGTTGAAGTCACCGTGGCAGACCTTGAACTCCTTGGTCATGCCGTCCAGACGCTCCTGAAGGTTGTAGCGCGTGGTGGCATTGAGCTGATCGAGGCTGTCGATCATGCGGGCGAACTTGTCGCGCTGACGGTTGAGCAGCGGGGAGGTGTAGCCGTGGATCTCGATCTGGAGGTCGACGAACATCTCGAGGTACTCACCAAAGCGCTGGGGCTCGGCAGTCATCTTCTCGGCAAGGGTGGTGCCCGGAACCTTCTCGGTCACGAGCGCCCAGCCGTTGGCGTTCTCGAGCTGAGAAACCTCGAGAGCCTTGGGGCTGCGGATGCCGCACTCATTGATGCGGGCAAGATTCAAAGCCTCGTTGAACACGTCGGAGACGGGCTTGGTCTCGTTAAAGACCTTGACGATCTTGTCGCCCAGGTCGTAAACGACTTTGTTGCCGCGACGGACGAGCTCGGTCTTGGATTCGGGGAGCAGCATGATTGCATCCTTTCAACGATGCGATAGAAGCAGCGGCGGGGGCGTGCGTGCGCCCGTTCACCCCCGCCGAAATAACCGTGCTAAAAACTAGCAGACGGCGTAGTCCTGGGGCTCGCGGCCATAGTAGGCGTCCAGGTAGAGCTCCTTGATCTCGCTCATGAGCGGGTAGCGCGGGTTAGCGCCGGTGCACTGGTCGTTGAATGCCTGCTCGGTCATCTCGTCGAGGGTGTCGAGGAAGTACTGCTCGTCAACACCGTAGTCGGCGATGGTCTTCTTGACACCGATGAAGTCCTTGAGCTCCTCGAGCTTCGTGATGAAGTTCTCGAAGACCTCCTTGTCGTCCTTGCCCTCGATGCCGCAGTACTTGGCCATCTCGGCGTAGTTGTGCAGCGCGTTGGGGTAAGGATACTGGGAGAACGTGCCCATCTTGACGGGGGCCTCGGCGGCGTTGTAGCGCATGACGCGAGTCAGGATGATGGCGTTGGCGATGCCGTGGGGCAGGTGATGGAAGGCACCGAGCTTGTGGGCCATGGAGTGGTTGAGGCCCAGGAAGGCGTTGGCGAAGGCCATACCGGCCATGCAGGAGGCGTTGTGCATCTCCTCGCGGGCATGCGGGTCCTTGGCGCCGTTTTCGAAGCTGGAGGGCAGGTTCTCGAAGACGAGCTTGGCAGCGCGCTCGGAGAGGCCCTTGGTGTAGTCGGAGGCCATGATGGAGACATAGGACTCGATGGCGTGGGTCATGACGTCGATGCCGGAGGCGGCGGTCAGGCCGCGCGGGGCGGTCATGCAGTTGTCGGCGTCAACGATAGCCATGTTGGGGAGCAGCGCGTAGTCGGCGAGCGGCCACTTGATGCCGGTCTCCTTGTCGGTGATGATGGCGAACGGCGTGCACTCGGAACCGGTGCCCGAAGAGGTCGGGACGGCGACGAAGTAGGCCTTCTTGCCCATCTCGGGGAAGGTGAAGATACGCTTGCGGATGTCCATGAAGTCCATGGCCATGTCCTCAAACTTGCACTCGGGGTGCTCGTACATCATCCACATGATCTTGCCGGCGTCCATAGCGGAGCCACCGCCGACGGCGATGATGACGTCCGGCTCAAAGAGAGCCATCTGCTTGGCGCCGCGACGTGCGCACTGCAGCGACGGATCGGGCTCGACGTCGTAGAAGCAGTCGTGGGCGATGCCCATCTCGTCGAGCTTGGCCTCGATGGCGCGGGTGTTGCCATTCTTGAAGAGGAACTGGTCGGTGACGATAAAGGCGCGCTTCTTGCCCATGACGCTGCCCAGCTCGTCGAGAGCGACGGGCGTGGAACCCTTCTTGAAGTAGACCTTCTCGGGAGCGCGGAACCACAGCATGTTTTCACGGCGCTCGGCCACAGTCTTAACGTTGATCAAGTGCTTCACCCCAACGTTCTCGGAGACGGAGTTGCCGCCCCAGGAGCCGCAGCCCAGGGTCAGAGACGGCTTCATGCCAAAGTTGTACAGGTCACCGATGCCGCCGTGCGAGGACGGGGTGTTGATGACGATACGGCAGGCCTTCATGACATGCTCGAACAGGCTGATCTTCTCGGCCTGGGCGGGATGCACGTACAGAGAGGCGGTGTGGCCCGGGCCACCGGCGAGTACCAGGTGCTCGGCCTTGTCGACGGCCTCCTGGAAGTCCTTGGCGTGATACATGGCCAGGACAGGGGAGAGCTTCTCGTGGGAGAACTCCTCCTTGGCGGGGTCGGTGGAGGTGACCTCGGCGATCAGGATCTTGGTCTTGGCGGGAACCTCGATACCGGCGAGCTCGGCGATCTTGGCGGCAGCCATGCCGGGGATGCGGTGATCGAGAGCGCCGTTCTTGAACATGGCGCCGCGCAGGGCCTCCATCTCGGCACCCTGCTTGACGAAGTAGCAGCCGCGCTTCTGGAATTCGGCCTTAACCTGGTCATAGATGGTGTCGATGACGGTCACGGACTGCTCGGAGGCGCAGATCATGCCGTTGTCGAAGGTCTTGGAGTGGATGATGGAGTTGACGGCGAGCAGCACGTCGGCGGTGTCGTCGATGACGACCGGGGTGTTACCGGCGCCAACGCCCAGGGCGGGCTTGCCCGAGGAGTAGGCGGCCTTGACCATGCCCGGGCCACCGGTGGCGAGGATGATGTCGACATCGCGCATGACCATGTTGGTCAGCTCGATGGAGGGGACATCGACCCAGCCGATGATGCCCTCGGGGGCGCCGGCCTTGACGGCGGCGTCAAGCACGAGCTTGGCGGCGGCGATGGTGCACTTGGCGGCAGCCGGGTGCGGGGAGATGATGATGGCGTTGCGGGTCTTCAGGCTGATCAGCGTCTTGAAGATCGCGGTGGAGGTGGGGTTGGTCGTCGGGATGACGGCGCCCACGATGCCGATGGGCTCAGCGATCTTGGTGATGCCGTAGGCCTCGTCGCGCTCAATGACACCACAGGTCTTGGTGTTCTTGTAAGCGTTGTAGATGTACTCTGCGGCGTAGTGGTTCTTGATGACCTTGTCCTCAAGAACGCCGCGACCGGTCTCCTCGATGGCCATCTTCGCCAGCGGGATACGAGCCTTGTTGGCGGCCATGGCGGCCTCGTAGAAGATCTTGTCGACCTGCTCCTGCGTGTACGTAGCAAAAAGCGCCTGGGCCTCTCGCATCTGAGCGAGCTTAGCCTCAAGCGCCTCTACGTTGTCCACAATTGCGGGAGTAGTGTTTTCCGGTGACTTTTTCACCATTTGTGTCTCCTTGCGATCGGAGATTTACCCTACGTGTTGCATGATAGCAAGAAATTATTCGGCGAACGGTAAGATTCCCGTAAAAGGCACACTAAAACGCTTCAATCTACTGAAACGTTTTAATTAAAAATATCAGCCTGGCATCGGCCCGCTCATTGGGGACAGACTTATATGAGTGCTTTCACTCATTTGGGACAGACATCGTTTTGCCATTTCGCTGTTCTGGACCTGTTATTGCCGCTTATTGGATATAAATAGATCACAGGCTCAGCATTTCGCGTTGCTTCTCTCCTTTTAGGTGTTGCCTGTACAGTTTTGAAAGGAGAGATTATGCCCCGATGTGCCCGCGCCGTTTCGATCACCGGCTATTACCATGTTTATGACCGCGGCAATTCCAAGCAGATTATTTTTGAAGATGACTCCGACCGCTATCGTTTCTTGTCGGATATCTCGGACAGGTTTGCACGCCATAAAGTGGCGGTGTTAGCTTGGTGCCTTATGGACAACCACTTCCATTTGATGGTTGATGACCCTTATGACAACCTTTCAAAGGCGATGCAGTGCGCATTGACGGCGTATGCTAAGTATTTCAATGGGAAAACGGGAAGAACGGGTCATCTATTTGACAATCGCTATTCGCGGGTCGCGGTTGAGTCGGACACTCAGGCGGTGCAGTTGCTCGATTATATCCATCTCAATCCTGTGAAAGGTTCGCTCGACTCACTCGAGGCGTACCGATGGTCAAGCTTCAAGGCATATCAGCTGGGCTACGATCCCTTTGACATTTGTGATGCGGCCCCTATGCTCGATATTGTCGGAGGCTCCCGTTGCTATTGCGAACATCTCAAGGAAGCTGCCGGGCGCATCTGGTCGGTGGAGGTTCTTCCACGCCGTCGGATCCCCGATGAGGAGGTCCTTTCCGTTGCGCGCGAAGTCCTGCCGAGCATAGATCCTACGCTGCTTAAGGCCCTGCCACGCCCCGAACGCGATGCCTGCCTGCTGAGGCTCAGGCAGGCACATCTCACGGTCAAGCAAATTGCCCGTATCACCGGTATCGGCGCTACAAGTGTGACCAAGGCCACCGCGGGCTGGAAGGAAGCTGCGTGAGGCAGGGGCCGGAGCTAGTCGGGGCGCCGCAGACACGCATCATGTCTGTCCCCAATGAGTGAAAACACCCATGTAAGTCTGTCCCCAATGAGTGCAAAAAGGCGCCCTCCACAAGAGAGGACGCCTTTGGTAAGTTCTATGTGAACGCGAGGTCTTTGACCCGGAGAGTCCGAGGTACTTGTTGGTAAGACCTTATTTAGGAGCGCGCAACCTTGCCAGACTTAAGGCAGGTGGAGCAAACGTTCATCTTGCGACGGTGACCATCGACGACGACGTAGACGCGCTGGATGTTGGGGCGGAACTTACGGTTGGTGACGCGGTGAGAGTGGCTGATGGAGCGACCGGCAACGGGGTGCTTACCGCAAACTTCGCAAACTTTGGACATAACTGACCCTCCTTGGGCGACAAACGAACATGTCGCGTTAACAAACAAGCCTGAACTATAGCACAGAAGCAGCTCCCTGTGCGTAATCTACACAGAGATATTTCTCTTATGGCGATAGTGCCCACGCTACGGCCCTGGACGTAGATCCGTTTTGCGTGTAGCAGAGGGGATTATGCCAGCTCGCATCGACGTTTTCAAGCTTGTCCCGCAAATATATATAGGTTTATGGAGCGTTGAGTCCGTTTGCGGATTGCTCCGTATTAATGCTCGCAATTAAGCTCGGGGTTGGCTACACTATCCCTTGACCATTAAAGGGGTACGAGATACCCACATGGATTTATATTGCTGCCATAGAGCAGTCCTTCCTGTGGGTGTCTGGTCCGCTTTGAGCGGTCGGGCATCTATTTTTTTGACTGTATCAGCAGTCAAGACATGTGAGGAAGGAGATCGATGGGCACGACTTCCCCCAAGGCGGTCATCATGGACGAGACCGCCGTCAACCGAGCGATGACCCGCATCGCGCACGAGATTCTCGAGCGCAACGAGGGCTGTGAAGACCTCGCTCTGGTCGGCATCGTCACGCGCGGCGACCTTCTGGCAAAGAAGCTCGCCGAGGCGATCAAGGAGATCGAGGGTGTTGACGTTCCGCTCGGCAGCCTGGACATCAGCTTCTATCGCGATGACTATGCGACTAACTTCGCTCCCGCGATCCACGCTACCAACATTGCCTTCAGCGTCGACGGCAAGCGCGTCGTTTTGGTGGACGACATCCTGTACACGGGCCGCACCATCCGCGCCGCTCTGGACGCCGTTATGGACCTGGGCCGTCCGAGCCGCATCGAGCTGGCAGTTCTCGTTGACCGCGGTCACCGCGAGCTCCCTATCTCGCCGGACTTTGTCGGCAAGAACGTTCCCTCGTCGCACGAGGAGAGCGTGCACCTATATATGAAGGAAGTCGACGGCCGTACCGCTGTCGAGATCAACGACGTCGCGCCGGGTTCCCACGTGGGCTCCGCGCCGCTGGGAGGTGAGTAGTACCGTGGCGTTCAATCATAAGCACCTGATCGACATTACCGAGTACTCCGAAGAGGACATCAAGCTCATCCTCGAGACCGCCAAGGCGTTCTCCGAGGTCAACGAGCGTGCCATCAAGAAGGTCCCCACGCTTAAGGGCAAGACCATCGTCAATATGTTCAACGAGCCCTCGACGCGTACCCGCAGCTCCTTCGAGCTCGCCGAGAAGCGTCTTTCGGCCGACAGCCTCAACTTTGGCGGCTCCTCGACCTCCACGGTCAAGGGCGAGAGCCTCGTCGATACCGTCGAGACGCTCAACGCCTACAAGATCGACTGCATCGTCGTGCGCGACAAACATGCCGGTGCTCCCTACATCGTCACGCAGAATTCGCCCGCGAGTGTTATCTGCGCCGGTGACGGTAAGCACAACCACCCCACGCAGGCTCTGCTCGACCTGTACACCATCTGGGAGCACAAGGGTGACTTCCACGGTCTGAAAGTCGCCGTCGTCGGCGACATCGCCCACTCCCGCGTCTGCGGCTCGCTGATCCCCGCGTTGAAGATCATGGGCTGCGAGACCTACGCCGTCGCCCCCGGCACGCTGCTGCCGCCGGCGCCCGAGGTTCTGGGCTGCGACCACGTGACGAGCGACCTCGATTCCGTCCTGCCCGAGCTGGACGTCGTCTACATGCTGCGCGTACAGCAGGAGCGCCTCGAGGGTGCCCCGTTCCCGACCATTCGCGAGTACCACAAGCTCTTCGGCCTGACCAAGGACCGTGAGAAGCTCATGAAGCCCGACGCAATCATTTGCCACCCGGGCCCCATCAACCGCGGCGTCGAGTTCGACTCCTATATGGCCGACCACCCGCAACGCTCCGTCATCCTGGAGCAGGTCTACGCCGGTATCTGCGTGCGTATGGCTATCCTGTATCTGCTGCTTGGAGGTGCCGATAATGGCCTTGCTTCTTAAGAATGCCCACGTCGTCGATCCGTCCGTCGAGCTTGACGGGGTCGTTGACGTCCTGATCGACGGCGACAAGATCGCCGAGGTCGGCGAGAACCTCGCCGCCGAGGGAGCCGAGGTCCGCGACCTTTCCGGTAAGTACCTTGTCCCTGGCCTGGTGGACATGCACGTCCACCTGCGCGAGCCCGGCTACGAGGTCAAAGAGGACATCGAGAGCGGCACCCGCGCAGCTGCCAAGGGCGGCTTCACTGGCGTGTGCGCCATGCCCAACACCGACCCCGTTACCGATAACGGTACCGTTGTTGAGTTCGTCAAGTCCCGCGCTGCCGAGGTCGGCCACTGCCGCGTCTATCCTTCCGGCGCCATGACCCGCGGTCTTAAGGGCGAGGCTATGTCCGAGATGGGCGATATGGTCGCCCACGGCGCCGTCGCCTTCACCGACGACGGTCGCGGCGTGCAGGGTGCTGGCATGCTCCGTCGCTGCATGGACTACGGCAAGATGTTCGGCAAGGTCTTCATGAGCCATTGCCAGGACGAGGACCTGGTCGGCCACGGCCAGATCAACGAGGGCAAGGTTTCGACTCGTCTGGCCCTCGAGGGCTGGCCGGCTGCCGGCGAGGAGCTCCAGATCGCCCGCGACATCGAGATCGCAAAACTGACCGGTGCCAAGCTGCACATCCAGCACATCTCCACCGCCCATGGCCTGGAGCTCGTGCGTGCCGGCAAGGCCGCTGGCGTTCAGGTTACCTGCGAGGCCACTCCGCATCACATGTTCCTGACCGAGAACGACCTGGACGAGACCTACAACACCTCGCTCAAGGTTAACCCGCCGCTGCGTACCGACGAGGATGCCGAGGCCATCCGCCAGGGTGTCATCGACGGCACCGTCGACGTCATCGTCACCGATCACGCTCCCCACACGCCGTGGGAGAAAGCCCGTGAGTTCGAGCTCGCGCCCTTTGGCATGATCGGCCTCGAGACCTCGCTGTCGCTCGTGCTCACCGAGCTGGTCAACACGGGCAAGATGGGTATGGGCCGCATGGTCGAGCTCATGGCTATTAAGCCGCGTGAGATCCTGGGCCTCGACCAGGTTCAGGTCAAGGCGGGCTCTGTTGCCGACCTGACCGTCTTCGACGCGTCTGTCACCTGGACGGTCGGCGAGGACGGTTACGAGTCGCGCGCCGAGAACTCCGGTTTTGCCGGCCGCACGCTCACCGGTCGTGCCACCGATGTGTTTGTCGGCGGTAAACAGACGCTTGCCGACGGCTGCATCTGCTAGCATAGCCTTATCGCTTTTGTGCGCGGTGCCCTTGCGGTGCCGCGCTTTCTGTTCGTTTGGTCCATGCAACTGCATGGGGGATTGGAGCGTCTATGCCCACACCTTCCACTGCACGCATGCACGACTTCGAGGTCGTCTCGAACCAGGAGATCGCCGACGGCATCTTCTCGCTCGTTATTTCGGCCCCCAAGCTTGCAAGTGCGCTCAAGCCCGGTCAGTTTGTGAACATCGCCGTGCCCGGCGATGCCTCTTCGCTGCTTCGCGTGCCCTTGAGCTTCTATCGCTCTGACGCCGAGGCCGGTACCGTCGAGCTGTGGTACGCCGTCGTGGGCGACGACACCCGTCGTCTGTCGCAGATGGGCCCCGGCTCCAAGTCCAACCTGTTGGGCCCTGGCGGCCGCGGCTGGCTGGTACCCGAGGGCACCAGGAAGGCGCTGCTCGTGGCGGGCGGCATCGGTGTTCCGCCCGTGCTGTGCCTCGCTGGCATGCTTGCCGAGCAGGGCGTGGCCGTTGACGTGTGCCTGGGTTTTGGCACCGCGTCCAAGGTCGTGGGCGTCGATGAGTTCCGCGCGCTGGGGGCCACGGTCAACGTGTGCACCGACGACGGCTCGTTGGGTACGCACGGCTTATGCACCGACCCTGCCGCTGAGCTGCTCGGCAAGGGCGGTTACGACTATGTCGCCAGCTGTGGGCCCGCCGTTATGATGAAGAAAGTCGCCGCCGCTGCCGCCGAGGCCGGCGCGTACTGCGAGGTGTCGCTCGAGCGCATGATGAGCTGCGGCTTTGGCGCCTGCAACACCTGCAATGTCGAGACGGTCGACGGTATGAAGGGCGCCTGCATGTGCGGCCCCGTGTTTGATGCTTCCAAGGTGGTGGTCTTCTAGTGGGTACCGTGAACATGTCCGTCGATTTCGGCGGCGTCAAGATGCAGAACCCCATCAACACCGCAGCCGGTACCTTTGGCTACGGTTGGCAGTTCCAGAACTTCTTTGATGTCTCCCAGCTGGGTGCCATCACCACCAAGGGTTGCGCTGCCGAGCCCTGGCCCGGCAATCCTGCACCCCGCATGGCCGAGATCCCCGGTGGCATGATCAATTCCGTGGGCCTGCAGAACCCCGGTGTGGCCGCTTTCGCCCGCGAGTCCGGTCCGTGGCTCGAGCAGCTCTCCAAGGACGGTTGCCAGGTCATCTGCCAGGTTGCCGGTCACTCCGTTGATGAGTTCGTGCGCGCGCTCGAGATGTATGTCGAGCTGTGCCCCTGGGCTGCCGGCTATGAGATCAACGTGAGCTGCCCCAACATTGCCGCCGGCGGTGCCGCCATGGGCTCCACGCCCGAGGGCGCCTCTTCCGTTATGGCTGCCTGCCGCAAGGTGACCGATAAGCCGCTGTTCGTTAAGATGGCTCCGGTCAACGTCGCCGAGATCGCCCGCGCCCTCGAGGCTGCCGGCGCCGATGGCCTTTCGGTCATCAACTCCATCCAGGGCATGGCCATTGACGTGCACACCCGCAAGTCCCGTGTGGCCAAGCCCAAGGGCGGCCTTTCGGGCCCGCTGTGCCACCACATCGCCGTGCGCATGGTCTGGGAGGTCGCCCAGGCCGTCGATATCCCCATCAACGGTGTCGGCGGTGTCATGACCGGCGAGGATGCGGCCGAGTTTATCCTGGCCGGCGCCACCTGCGTATCGGTCGGCATGGCCAACTTCGTCGACCCGTGTGCTTCGCTTAAGATCGCGCACGAGCTCGAGGCCTGGGCGGAGTCCCAGGGCGTAAAGGACATCAACGAGCTGGTAGGTGCGTTCGAATGCTAGAGACCGATGCCCGCGACCGTGTTATCGTCGCCCTCGACTGCGACCGTGAGCGCGCACTCGAGCTCGCCCACGAGCTTTCGGGCCATGCCGCCTGGCTCAAGGTGGGCATGACGCTCTATTACGCCGAGGGTCCCGAGATCGTCAAGACGTTCAAGGATTTGGGCTTTAAGGTCTTCCTCGACCTCAAGTTCCATGACATTCCGCATCAGGTGCGCGGTGCCGCTCGCTCGGCCTCGCTTGCCGGTGCCGACCTGCTCTCGGTCCACGGCTTGGGTTCGGGCGCCATGCTCGCTGCCTGCCGCGAGGGTGCCGAGGAGGCGCGCGAGGACCGCGCCAAGCTCGTCGCCATCACCGTACTTACGAGCATGAATCAGGATGCGCTGGCGGAGATCGGCGTCGAGTCGCCCGTGGCCGAGGAGGCCGCTCGCCTGGCAAAGCTCGCTCAGGCCAACGGCATCGACGGTATCGTGTGCTCGCCGATGGAGGCTCACGACATGCGTGAGCTGCTCGGCCCCGACGCGCTGATCGTGACTCCGGGTGTGCGTCCGGTGGGTACCGCCCTGGGCGATCAATCCCGTGTGGCGACACCTTCCCAGGCTATCGAGCGCGGTGCGAGCCACATCGTGGTGGGCCGTCCTATTACCGGCTCCGACGATCCGGTTGCGGCCTTTGACGCCATCGTCGCCGAGCTGGTCGAAAACGTCGCGTAAAAGATTCCCTCAAGTCACCACTTTTGGGTCTTATTAGCACAAATTAGCCCTTGTGCCTGCGAAAACTTTCCCATCCTTTGTGTGGAATCACAGGTCAGGGGCTCAACTTTGACCTCCGTATATTGCACTTTTCGCAGGTATCGTCTAACCTATGGAGCCGTCGATTGGGCATTTAGTGCGTTTGACGTGCTAAAATGCCAATTATTGCATCAGATATAACCCAACTATTTGGAGGTTCGAATGGCACTCCCTCAGCTTACCGACGAGCAGCGTAAGCAGGCTCTTGAGAAGGCTGCCGCCGCACGTCACGCCCGCGCTGAGCTTCGCGAGCAGATCAAGAAGGGCGAGAAGTCTCTCGAGTCCGTGCTCAACTCCGATGATCCCATCGCTTCCCGCATGAAGGTTTCCACCCTCATCGAGTCTCTGCCCGGTTATGGCAAGGCCAAGGCCGCCAAGATCATGGAGGAGCTCGGCATCTCCGCTACCCGTCGCGTCCAGGGCCTCGGCGTCCGTCAGCGCGAGCAGCTCCTCGAGCAGCTGACCAAATAAGTGAGCGCTCAGGATTCAAAGCTCTTTGTGATTTCTGGACCGTCAGGTGCAGGCAAGGGCACGCTCGTCAGTCGTGTGCGCGAGCGCCGCTCGAACCTGGGCCTGACGGTTTCGGCTACCACGCGAGCGCCACGTAAAGGTGAGGTCGACGGCGTCAACTACTTTTTCCTGACGCGCGAGGAGTTCGACCGCCGCGTGGCAAACGGTGAGTTTGTTGAGTGGGCCGAGGTCCACGGTAACTGCTACGGCACGTTGGTGAGCGAGGTCGCATCCAAGCTCGCCTCTGGCTCGTCTCTGATTTTGGAGATCGATGTCCAGGGTGCCCTGCAGGTCAAGGAGCGTTTCCCCGAGGCCGTGTTGATCTTTATCAAGCCGCCTTCGCTTGAGGTGTTACGCGATCGCCTGGTCGGTCGCGGCACCGAGACGCCCGAGACGATCGAGCTGCGCATGGCAAACGCCGCCGATGAACTTGCCCTTGCCGACCGCTACGACGACGTCGTGGTGAATGACGATCTCGACCGCGCGACCGATGAGCTCGTTCGCGTTCTCGATATGCATGAAAGGATCTGAGGTCCGTGTCCGTTGTAAAGCCTTGTATTGACGATCTTCTGGAGAAGACCGATCACAACCGCTTCCTGCTCGCCTCGCTTGCCTCCAAGCGCGCCTGCGACATTAACAGCATGCTGCGCGGCCAGCACAACCGCGTGCTTGCCGTTCAGGATGTCGATGACATTACCATTGGCCTCTCCGGCGCCGATACCATCTCGATGGCTATGGACGAGATTGTCGACGGCGATATCTCCTACGACGAGGCTCGTTACAAGAAGGCGCTCGGCCACAAGGTTGCTGAAGCCTAAATGGCAGCTCGCGTCTGCCTGGTCCACTATCACGAGGTTGGACTGAAGGGCAAGAACCGCGCACATTTCGAGCATATCCTCATGGATAACATCAAGGCGGCCTTGGCCGCCTTTTCCGTGAATGCCGTGTCTCGAATTTCCGGTTATATCCTCGTGACCTTTAACGAGCATCAGGCCGACGAGGCGGCGCGTGTCATTCGCACCGTCCCCGGCGTTGCCCGCGTGTCCCTGGCATATCACACCAACCGCGACCCGCAGGAGTACTGCGCCGCCGCCGTGAAGGCGCTGCGTGAGTTTGGTCCCTTCGATTCGTTTAAGGTGCATGCCAAACGCTCTAACACCGACTACGAGCTCACCTCGATTGATATCAATCGTCAGGTTGGCGAGGTACTGTGCGAGGCCTTCCCCGATAAAAAGGTCCAGATGCACGACCCCGACGCGATGGTGCACGTACTGGTGGTCCAGGGTAGCGTTTACGTGTATGCGCGCTCCGAGCGCGGCGTGGGCGGTCTGCCGGTGGGTTCCGCCGGCAAGGTTGTGACGCTTCTGTCGTCGGGCATCGATTCTCCGGTGGCGACCTGGATGCTCGCGCGTCGCGGCGCGGTGTGCGTGCCGGTACATTTCTCCGGTCGTCCGCAGACACCCGATACGAGCGAGTATTTGGTGCAGGACATTATCCGTGCTCTTGCGCCGGGCGTCCAGATCGGCCGCCTGTACGTGGTGCCGTTTGGCGATTGCCAGCGTGAGATTTCCGTCACCTGCCCCAGTAACCTGCGTGTGATCATGTATCGCCGCATTATGTATTCGGTTGCCGAGCGCATTGCGCATATCGAGGGCGCCAAGGCTATCGTGACCGGTGAATCGCTCGGTCAGGTTGCCTCCCAGACGCTCGAGAACATTATGGCCGTCAACGAGGCCGTCAAGATCCCCGTGTTCCGCCCGCTGATCGGTTCGGACAAGCAGGAGATTATCGCGCGTGCCGAGGAAATCGGTACCTTCGATATCTCGACCGAGGCTGCTCCCGATTGCTGCACGCTCTTTATGCCGCGCCGCCCCGAGACGCACGCAAAACTCGATGCCGTGCATGAGGCGTGGGAGCTGTTCGATCACGAGGAGATGATTGAGCGCTTGCTCAAACAGACCGAGTACATCGACTTCGAGAGCAACACGTACAAGGCTCCTAAGACCTTAAAACGTAAACATCCTCAGCTTGCTCCACGTGAGATTTACCAAGATCACGAATAATGTTGTGTATAGACCGGCGGTGCATTTGCATCGTCGGTCTTAATCTATCTGGGCATTAGGCGATAAACGGTTCATTTGTCGACGTGTATCTGAATAAATGGACACTATCCTGCAAGGTTTTGGTCAGCTTTTGGTTTGACTTCGATAACCGGTGTGGGCGTGCGGAGGCTACGGCGCTCGTTTCCTGACACGATGGTGTTGGGAGGTGTTTGCTATGGCGCAACGCGAGCAACACGAACGGGTTAAACGGATGGACCGCTGGGCAGAAAAGCTGCTCGGCCATAAGGCGATGGTCGTGGCGATTCTGATTGTCATTGCCGCCGCGAGCGGCTTGGCGATGGCAAGTTTTGGTAGCCGCTCCAGCGGCGTGTCGTTTGAGCGTGGTGATGAGGCGGGCGCCTCGGATGTGCGCGGGGCCGGGGATGGGTTACCTGGTGATGCCGATGAGTCGTCTGCCAAGAGTTCTTCTGCTGCTGAGGTGTACGTCGATGTCGATGGCGCCGTTGCGAGGCCTGGCGTGTACCGGCTCAAAGACGGAGCGCGGGTGTCCCAAGCGATAGATGCCGCCGGAGGGCTCACGGCTGAGGCGGATGTGACGGGGCTTAACCGTGCGTCCAAGATCACAGATGGTCAAAAGATCTATGTTCCGATGGTGGGGGAGCAACAAGCAGCTGCGGCGGTCGGCGGGGTCGATAGCGGTGCTGCCATGACTGCTGGTGCGGGGTCTTCGTCGGGGCTTGTGAATATCAATACGGCAAGTGCGGCGGAACTGCAGACGCTTTCGGGCATCGGGCCTTCTACGGCCCAGTCGATTATCGATGAGCGGACTCAAAACGGGGCCTTTGCCTCGGTCGATGACCTCATGCGCGTATCGGGGATCGGTGAGAAAAGGCTCGCCAAAATTAAAGATTGCATCTGCGTATGAGTGTGTCCGAGTGCGAGCATGTGATGCCGCCGCGGCCCCTGATGCCGTGGACGATGGCCCTTTGTTCTGGCTTGTGTGCGAGCTGCGGCCTGGTACTTAACGTGGCAGCCGATTTGCTGCTGGGAGAGCGGGCAGCGCCCGTCACATTGCTTATGGCCATTCCCGTTGCGGCTGCCGCGTGCATCGTATCGGCTCGGTTTTGCATGCGTCTTGTGCGGTGGAGGCGATGGCTGTATGCCGCGGCCCTCGGCCTCCTGGCGGGAGCGGTCGTGTCCGCGGGTTGGGCGATAGGGGCGCTGCGTGCTTCGACGGCACTGGATAATCGAGCTGCGAGCAGTCTCGAGTTTGTTGTACAGGGTGACCCATCCATCAAAGACGGGACGTACTCCTATACCTGTGATTCATATGCGGGTGGAAAGCGCTTGGGCGAGA
Source organism: Collinsella sp. SGI.180 (assembly GCF_050313455.1). Lineage (NCBI taxonomy): Bacteria > Bacillati > Actinomycetota > Coriobacteriia > Coriobacteriales > Coriobacteriaceae > Collinsella > Collinsella sp. SGI.180. The sequence continues at coordinate 72,666 of NZ_JBNPLL010000003.1, read as the reverse complement.
TACGGCTGTCGTGTGATCGTGAGCTCGGTGCCGGTTCGCATGTGCATGCTATCGGTCGAATGTCGCGGTTTGAGAATGATGCGTATGGGCGCTCACGCGTGCTTCGGGGCGAGCTTCGAAAAGTTAAGGTCATCCGGCTGGTATCGGTTGACGAGGGCTTTCCGGGGCCGTTGCCTTGGCTGCGAAACGAGCTCCTTGCCACTATCGCGCCCGAGACCGATCCGGCGCGCTCGCTCATTGCCGGCGTTGTCTGCGGACGCTCCTCCGAGCTGCGTGCTCAGCCGGCGGGCGATTTGTTTTCGGTAACGGGCACCGCACATCTTATCGCCGTCTCGGGCAGCCATCTTGCCATCGTTGGGTTTGTGATTGAGAGCGCCTTGCAAAAGACTCGCCTCTCTCGTGGGCTGCAGAGAGGGCTGTTGGTGCTGGCCCTCGCTGCCTATGCCGTCTTTACGGGCGCTTCGCCCTCGGCCGTGCGCGCGTGCTGTATGGTGGCGGTGACGCTTGTCGTCAACGGCGCCGGACGTCGTCGGCATGGCCTTTCGGCTCTATTTTTAACCATGACAATCTTTATGTTGCTGCGGCCGACAGTATTGTTCGAGATGGGTTTTCAGCTATCGTGCGCCAGTGTTTTTGCCATCCTTTGTTTTTGCCCCTACGCTACCTACGCCTTGGGCGAGCTGGGCGTGCCATCGGGGGTTGCCAGTATTTTGTCCGTCACGCTGTGCTCACAGATCGCGACACTTCCCGTAACCATTCCCGCATTTGGGATGTTTTCGCTCATTGCCCCGCTTGCAAATGCCGTGATCGGTCCGGTGATAAGCGTTCTTCTCGCATCTTCGGTTGTGCTGGTGCCTTGCTCGCTTGTGCCGCTCTTGCGCCACGGGGCGCTTGTGGTGCCCATGGCTATCGCTCGCTGTGCCCTGTTCTTTGAGCAGCTCTTTGCTGCCGTTCCGGGCGCATCCGTAAGCGTGCCGCCCGATACGCCCTTGGTATACGTGGTGCCTTTTTCGCTGGTGGTCCTCTTGGTCTTGTGGCCACGCCCCAGCGTGCGGCCCATGGCAGTGGGGCTGCTGTGTTTGATGCTTGCGGCGGGCGTTCCGTATGTCTATTGGGATCGATGTGCGCCGCCTTCGGTGACAGTCCTTGATGTTGGCCAGGCCGATGCGATTCTGGTTCGTCAGGGTGGCGCCGTGGCGCTCGTCGACTGTGGGCTCGACGCGCGCGTGGTGTCGGCGTTGGTTCGCAATAACGTCCACCATATCGACGCCGTCTTCGTGACGCATTGGGATGAAGACCATTGGGGCGGTCTTCCCGACGTACTCGATCGGTTTTCGGTGGGAACCATTGCGGTTGCGGCGGATGCGCTGGGCAGCGCGCCTGCTGAGGTTCTGAATCGCCCAGGCGTCACGTATCGGCAGGTGGCTCGCGGAGACACAGTCGATATCGGCGCATTTCGGGCTCGTGTGATGTGGCCGTTTGATACGGTTGACGGTGAGGGCAATGAGGACTCGCTTGTCTTGCTGCTCTCCTATGCTCAGGAAGGCAAAAGCCTGCGTATGCTCCTCACTGGTGATGCCGAGCTCGATCAGGAGCGCGAGTTTGTACAGGAGGTGGGTGATATCGATGTGCTCAAGCTGGGCCATCACGGCTCAAAAGATTCTGTCGATACAGACCTGCTGGAAACCCTTAAGCCCGAGCTCTCTATTGCGAGCGCGGGCGAGGGCAACCGCTACGGCCATCCATCCGATGCCTGCATCGATGCCGTTAGCGATGCGGGCGGCGCGTTCGCATGCACTATCGAGAGAGGCGACATTACCGTCTCGCCGACTGCGGCCGGTTTTGCCATGCGATGTCAGCGACCGTGATGCTGCCGTTGGCGCGGGACCAACCCGTGGGATAGAATGGCACGGTACGAACAGGAGAGCCTGCGGGAGGGGAGCGCGATGTCTGAAACCGGTCTGCTGCCGGCATATCTGATCGTCGGTACCGACGGAGTCAAGCGCGACCACGCCGTCTCGCGTATGAAAGCACGTCTGGAAAAGTCGGGTATGGTCGAGTTCAACCTCGACGAGCGCGACATGACCAAGGACCCCGATATCGAGTCCATTATCGGATCGCTCAACACTTTTCCCATGGGCAGCGAGTTTCGCTTGGTAATCCTTGACGGCTGCTCAAAGCTCGCCAAGGCGGTCTCGGAGCCGCTTGTCGAGTATTTAGCGAGTCCAAGCCCCACAACGGTCTGTCTCATCATCGCCGACTCGCTTGCCAAGAACACGCGCCTGTATAAGGCGATCGCCAAGATCGACAAGAAGGCCGTGATCGATTGCTCCGGCACCAAGCGCTGGGAGCTACCGCGCCGCGTGCAGCAGATGGCGACGCAGCACGGCAAGTCGATCTCGACGGCGGCCGCCGAGGAACTCGTCTCGCGTTCGGGTGAAAACACTCGCATGCTCGATAACGACTTGGCCAAGCTTGCCCAGATGGTCGATGCGCCGCAAATTGAGCTTGCCGATGTGGAACGCTGGATCGTGCGCACGGCCGAAGTTCAGCCCTGGGATTTTCTCAACGCGGTCTCGGCTCGTGATATGCGCCGCTCGCTTGAGCTCTTTGGGCTGCTACCCGCCAAGAGCTATGTGTGGACCTACACGCTGCTGTGCGGACGCATTCGCGAGCTTATCGTCGCCAAGGCGCTCGATGCGCGTGGGCAGGGTCGCGAGCTTGCCGCGACGCTCAAGCTTCAACCCTGGCAGGTTAAGAATCACCTGACCTGGGCACGCCGCTTTTCGATGGCGGAGCTCGTCGCGGCGCTCGAGGGCGCGGTCGATGTTGAGCTCGCTCTTAAGGGTTCGGCCGATTCTCAGAACGCGCTTTTGCTCTGGATTACGAACATCTTGAGAAAATCGTGATGATACCTGTCTATTTGACAAATTCGTTCTATCCCTTTGAGGGGGAGCGTGCTATAGTAGGCGCTTGCATGACCTCACCGTGTCTCAGAGGTGTCATACATTTTTTGCAAGGAACTCGAAAGGAACTCCAGAAGTGGCAAACATCAAGTCTCAGAAGAAGCGTATCCGCACCAATGAGGCAGCTCGCATGCGTAACAAGGCTGTCAAGTCCGAGCTCAAGACGCTGACCAAGCACGTCCAGTCCGCCGTCGCCGAGGGCGACGCCGAGAAGGCCCAGGCTGCCCTCAAGACCGTCACCAAGCGTCTCGACATGGCTGCCGCCAAGCATGTTATCCACAAGAACCAGGCTTCCAACCGCAAGTCCGGTCTTGCCAAGCTCGTGAACAGCATCAACGCCTAAGTTGTAAATTTCACACCACACAGATTACGCGCATAAATGGAGCCTGTTTTATGGAACAGGCTCCATTTTTTGTACCGCTCGGGTAAGATAGTCCGCATGAATACTTCAATTGACATTTCCCACATCCGCAACTTCTCGATCGTTGCGCACATCGACCATGGCAAGTCCACGATCAGTGATCGCATCCTCGAGCTCACCCATACCGTCGACGAGCGCGACATGGAATCGCAGCTGCTCGACACCATGGATATCGAGCGCGAGCGCGGCATCACGATCAAGTCCAATGCCGTTCGCGTTTCCTATGACGCCGACGATGGCGAGACGTATCAGTTCAACCTGATCGATACGCCGGGCCACGTGGACTTTACCTATGAGGTCTCGCGTTCGCTTGCCGCCTGCGAGGGTGCGGTGCTCGTCGTCGACGCCACGCAGGGCGTCGAGGCGCAGACCGTCTCCAACGCGACGCTCGCCATGAACGCCAACCTGGATATCGTGCCCGCTATCAACAAGATCGACCTGCCGTCGGCACACCCCGACGAGGTTAAGACCGAGATCGAGGATGACCTGGCGATTCCTGCCGACGATGCCGTATGCGTATCGGGCAAGACCGGCGAGGGCATCCATGATCTGCTGGAGTCCATCGTCTTTTTGATCTCACCGCCCAAGGGCGATGCGACGGCTCCGCTCAAGGCGCTCATCCTGGATTCGTACTTTGACGAGTACCGCGGCGTCGTCGCCACGGTCCGCGTCTTTGACGGCTCCATCAAGAAGGGCGATACCCTGCGCATGATGCAGGCCGAGGGCGACTTTTTGGTCGATGGCGTGGGCGTCAAGCGTCCCGCCGAGACTCCGGTCGACGCGCTGACGGTCGGCGAGGTGGGCTACGTGGTCACGGGCCTGAAGGACCCTGAGGCCGTTCGCGTGGGCGATACCCTCACGTGGGCGTCGAATCCCTGCCCTGAGCCGCTTCCCGGTTACCGTGAGGCCAAGCCCATGGTCTATACGGGCTTGTTCCCGATCGACAACAAGGATTATGAGAACCTGCGTGACGCTCTCGATAAGCTGCATGTCAACGACCCGTCGTTGGTGTGGGAGCCCGAGACCTCGGTGGCGCTCGGCTTTGGCTTCCGCGTTGGCTTCTTGGGCCTGCTGCATATGGAGGTCGTCAAGGAGCGTCTGGAGCGCGAGTTCAACCTGGACCTCATCGCCACGAGCCCTTCGGTGGACTACCACGTCTACAAGACCGACGGCGAGATGATTGATGTCCGCAGCCCGCAGGATCTGCCCGAGGCTACGCGCATCGAGCGCATTGAGGAGCCCTACCTCAAGGCCAAGATTATCTGCCCGCCCGAGTATACGGGAGCCGTCATGCAGCTCGCTATCGAGCACCGCGGCATTACGACCGACATGATCCACCTCACGAGCAAATCGGTCGAGATGCGCTTCGACATGCCGCTCGCCGAACTCATCCTGGACTTCTTTGACCAGCTCAAGAGCCGCACCAAGGGCTATGCGTCGCTCGACTATGAGTTCAACGAGTATCGTCCCTCCGAGCTCGTCAAGCTCGATATCCTGCTTTCGGGCGACGAGGTGGACGCGCTTTCGTTTATCGTGCACAAGGACAAGGCCTATGGGCTGGCCCGCGGGTTGTGCGACAAGCTTAAGGAAATTATTCCGCGCCAGCTGTTCGAGGTGCCCATTCAGGGTGCCATCGGCAACAAGATCATTGCCCGCTCGACCGTCAAGGCGCGCCGCAAGGACGTTTTGGCCAAGTGCTATGGCGGCGATATCTCGCGTAAGCGCAAGCTGCTCGAGAAGCAGAAAGAGGGCAAGAAGCGCATGAAGGCCATCGGTTCGGTCGAGGTCCCGCAAGAGGCCTTTATGGCGATCCTCAAGGTGGACGAGTAGTTCCATGGCGCTTTCTGAATACAGTACGCGGCTGCTGGGTGCCTATGCCGAGCAGCCGTTCCTTATGGCTCCCATGGCCGGCGTGACCGATCCCGCCTATCGCATCATGTGCCGCCGCCGCGGCGCCAATCTTGCCTATAGCGAGATGGTGAGCGTGGCGGGCCTTGCCTATGCCAGCAATAAGACGTGGCGCCTGGTGCTGCCGGCCGACGAGGAGCGGCAGATCTGCGTGCAGCTCTTTGGCTCCAAGCCCGATCAATTTGCGAGCGCCGTCGCTGCCGTCGAGGAGCGTGTGGGCGATCGCCTGTCGCTGATCGATATCAACATGGCCTGCCCGGCTCGCAAGGTCGTCACCAAAGGGGAGGGCTCGGCGCTCATGCGCACGCCCGAGCTGGCCGAGAAGATCGTCGAGGCGGCGGTGGGCGCAGCGCACGTGCCCGTGACCGTTAAGATCCGCAAAGGCTTTTACGCCGAAGATCGCAATGCCGCGACGTTTGCCCAGATGCTCGAGGGGGCGGGCGCCGCTGCTGTGGCGGTGCATGGTCGCTGTGCCACGCAGCTCTATACGGGTCAGGCCGATTGGTCGGTCGTCGATGAGGTGGCCGATGCCGTCGAGATTCCCGTCATCGGTTCGGGCGACGTGTTCTCGGCCGAGGATGCCGCGGAGCATCTGCGCAACTCGGGTGCCAGCGCGGTGTTTATCGCACGCGGCATCTACGGTAATCCCTGGGTCTTTGGTGATGCTCGCGCCCTTGCGCTCAATGGCGTACCGGTGCCGGTGCGCAGCTCTGTCGAGCGCCTGGACGCCCTGCGCGAGCATCTCACGCTGACGCATGAGCTTCTGCCGCTCATGTCTCGTGCCCGTACGTATGCAAGCTGGTATCTAAAGGGCATGCCCCATGCTGCCGCCTGGCGTGCCCAGGTGGTGCGTTGCTCCACATATGAGGAGTTCATGGCATTGGTCGATGATATCGAGCGCGATGTGGTGGCCTGCGAGGCCGCACTTGCCGCTGGCGAGTCGGTGCCCGCTCATCCGCTGGAGGCCTAACGGTGGCCGTTACCGCGCTGTACGTGCATGTGCCGTTTTGCGCTCAAAAGTGTCGGTACTGCGACTTTGACTCACGCAGTTTTGCTCCGTGCGACCTGAGCGCTGCGCTCGATGCCTATTTTGAGCAGCTGTATGCGCGCCTTGATGCCTTTGGAGACACCGGGGCGCTTGCACAGGTCCGCACCGTCTATGTTGGCGGCGGAACACCGTCGCTGGCGGGAGAGCGTCTGGTGGAGCTTGCCCGGCGTATTTGCATGTGGTGCAAGCCCGTTGAGTTTACCTGCGAGGCTAATCCTGAGTCGCTGACCGCCGAGCTTGCCGCTGCGCTTGCCAAGGTTGGTGTCACACGCGTCTCTCTGGGCGTGCAAACGCTCGATAATGCCGAACTTACCGCCATCGGCCGTATTCACGATGCCGATCGGGCGCTCGCTGCCATCACGACGGTTAATGACGCTGGGCTCGATGTGTCGTGCGACCTTATGTGCGGCCTTCCCGGGCAGACCGCAGCGAGTTGGAAGCGCACGCTCGATGGCGTGTTGGCAGCGGCGCCGCAACATGTGTCGGTGTACCCGCTCACGCTCGAGCAAGGCACGCCGCTCTACCGCATGGCGTTCTGCGACGAGTCGCTCGAGCCCGACGAGGATTTTCAGGCTGCGTGCATGGAAGCGGCGCGCGAGCGTCTGGGCGCGGCCGGCTATCACCCGTATGAGGTGGCAAGCTATGCACTCGACGGACATGAGTGCGCCCACAACATTGCCTACTGGACCGGACGGGGTTACCTGGGCCTGGGTCGCTCTGCCGCCGGTATGCTCGACGCCGAGGATTTCGATCGCTTGGCCGGGCTTTATCCCGACGTGCCCGCTCGCGGCGATGCGTATCGCGTGCGTCTGGTGCAACGCGACGATGCCGCGATGACGTTTGATGCCGAGTATCTGTCGCAGCGTGAGGCGGCGGCGGAGGATTTGATGCTTGCCTGCCGCATGACGCGTGGCATTGGGCCCGACCTGTTGGTTCGCTCGGCAAGCGTGATTCCTGCAGGCGAGCTGGCGGCGTCCTGCGACCGTGCGCTCGAGTTGGGCCTTGCCACCTGGGTACCCGATGATGTCGAGGGGCATGCGGGGCGCATCACCTCAAAAGATGTTGTAGCAGGTCGCGCCCGCGCCCGTTTAGTGCCCACCCACTTGGGCTGGCTCGATGGAAATATGCTGTTCGAGCTGTTTTGGGGTCTAGCTTAGGCCGCTCGGGTAGAATTACCGCAATATATACGCTGCTGTGAGCAGGAGGTTGCCGCGCATGGCGACGATGAACGAAAAAGATTACTACGAGATCTTGGGTGTCTCCAAGGACGCCACCTCGCGTGATATACAGAAGGCCTTTCAGCAAAAGGCCCGCAAGCTCCATCCGGACGTCAACAAAGAGCCGGATGCCGAGGAAAAGTTTAAAGAGGTTTCCGAGGCCTATGCCGTGCTTTCGGACGAGCAGAAGCGTGCGCGCTATGATGCCATGCGCTCGGGCAATCCCTTCGCCGGCGCTCCTTCTGCTTCGCCCTATGGCGGCGGCTACGCCGGCAGCGCAGGCTATGGCAATCCCTTTGAGGGCGGCTTTCCCTTTGGTGGCGCCTGGGGCCAGCAGCGTCGCAGCCAGGCTGCCTATAATCCCGAGAACGGCGCCAACGTGGTCGTCGATATTAAGCTCGACGCCAAGGAGGCCAAGGGCGGTGCCCGCAAGACCGTCCGCTATACGCGCTTCGATACCTGTGGTCATTGCGGAGGCTCGGGCTCTGTCTCGTCCGAGCATGCACATACCTGTCCGAGCTGCGGCGGTCGCGGCCACATCGACGTCGACCTGTCCTTCCTGTTTGGTGCCGGCACGTTCCAGTCGGTCTGCCCCGAGTGCGGCGGTTCCGGTAAGGTCGTCGCCGACCCCTGCCCCTATTGCGGTGGCAGCGGGCGGACCCGTGTGACCTCCGAGCAGACGATTGAGTTTCCTGCCGGCACGCATGATGGCGACGAGGTCCATATTGACGGCATGGGTCACGCCGGCACCAACGGTGCCTCGGGCGGCGATTTGGTCGGGCGCGCCCATGTCGAGGCCGAACGCCTGGAGGGCAAGGCTCGTACCGGTTTTTACCTGATGGGCATCGTGGCGCCTTTTTTGGTGCTGTCGGCCATCTCGGGCGTGTTCTCGGCCTTTGCCATGATGTGCTTTGTTCCGTTTGCCATGGGCTTGTTCATGGTGCTCTCGGACGGCGTGCTTCACCGCAGCCTGCTGTGGTGGAAGCGCGGCGCGATGCAGTTTGCCAACGGTTTTGCCAACGGATTTATGTTTGCTCTCGTGTCGGTTTGGTTTGCGAGCTGCTCGCAACGTGCCATGCTTTCGCCCTACGCAATGCAATAACATCAAACCCTTTGTTTGCGGTCGGCCCAGCTTGGGTATAGGACGCACTGTGACAATAATGAAAGTCGGAAGGATTCGGTCGTGTCGGAAAATAGGGATTACTACGAGGTACTTGGCGTCGACAAGGATGCCGACGCGCGGACGATTAAGCGCGCGTTTCTAAAGAAGGCCCGTATCGTACACCCGGACGTTTCGGACGACCCCGATGCCGAGGCCAAGTTCAAAGAGCTCAACGAGGCATATTCCGTTCTTTCCGACGATCAGAAGCGTGCAAACTACGATCGCTACGGTTCGCCCGACGGCCCCGGTGGCTCCGGCTATGTCGACATTAACGATATCTTTGGCGGCATGGGCATGGACGACCTCTTTTCGTCGTTCTTTGGCGGCGGCGCCGGCGGTGGCGCCCGAAATCGCCGCGAGCGTCGTCGCGGCCGCGATATGGCCATCTCCCTTTCGGTGACCCTTGAGGAGGCGGCGCTCGGTTGCAAAAAGACGATCAGCTATGACCGCCTTGCCCCCTGTGATGATTGCAATGGCACCGGTAGGGCCGAGGGTGCGGCCGAAAAGCAGTGCAGCCGTTGCCACGGCACGGGCTATGTCACGACGGTCCAGCGCTCGTTCCTGGGTCAGGTTCAGTCCTCTTCGCCCTGCCCCGACTGCCATGGCGAAGGCACGGTCATCGACCATCCCTGCGAGACCTGCGACGGTCAGGGCCGCACGCCTTCGCACGAAAAGATCGACATCGATATCCCTGCCGGCGTCTCGACCGGTCGCCAGCTGCGCGTGAGCGGCTTTGGCGAGGCAGGCCTTCGTGGTGAGCCCTCGGGCGACCTGATCGTCAACGTGCGCGTCGCCGATCACGAGCGTTTTAAACGCAACGGCGACGACCTGTACCTCGTGAGCGATATCTCGATTGCGCAGGCTGCGCTCGGCTGCGAGATTAAGGTTGAGGGCATTTTGCCCGACGAGGTCGTCAAGGTGTGCGTCCCCGCCGGTACGCAGTACGGCGACACCGTGAGTGTCAACAACTACGGTATGCCCCGTATCGGCGGTGGCGGCTCGCGTGGACGCTTGATCGTTCAGCTGCGCGTGCTCGTCCCCACGAACCTTTCCGCCAAGCAGCGCGAGCTGCTCGAGGCTTTCGCCGCCGAGTCGGGCGACGATGTCGCTTCCGGCAAGAAATCGGTGACCGATCGCATTAAGAGCGCTCTCGACGACATCCTCGATTAAGGAGCCCGCGTGCTCGCACCTCATATCTCTGTTATTAACCTCGGCTGCCGTGTCAACCGGGTTGAGTCCGACCGTATCACTGCCGATCTTATGCGCCTGGGTTTTGCAATGGTGGAGCCTCAGGATGCGGAGCTGATCGTCATTAACACCTGTGCCGTTACGGGCGAGGCCGAGGCCAAGACCCGTAAGGCCGTCCGCCATGCGCTGGCTCATCCAAAAGAGCCCTATGTGGTCGTGACCGGGTGCGTTGTCAATTTGCACCCCGAGGAGCTTCTGGAGCTTTCGGACCGCGTGATCGCGGAGCCGTCTAAGATCGATGTCGCCGAACGCGTCTGCGAGGTGCTGGGCGTTGAGTCCGATAGCGTGGCTGCCTGTAGCGACGGCGACGTGGTCGACGCGCTCGGTCGCTCGCGTCTGGGTGTGAAGATCCAGGACGGCTGCAACCATCGTTGCACCTATTGCATTGTGTGGAAGGCCCGCGGCCCCGAGCGCTCCGTGCCTGTCGAGTCTGTGCTCGAACAAGTTCGTGAGGCTCAGGAGGCCGGCGTGCCCGAGGTGGTGCTGACGGGCGTGAACCTGGGCGCCTACGATGGCAAGAGTGCGACCGACGAACACGTCGAGATCGACGAGCTGCTCGAGGCCATCATGGAGCGTACGTCTATTCCGCATGTGCGCATTTCCTCGGTCGAGCCCATGGATATCTCCGAGCCCCTGCTTAAGGTCATGGCGCGCTATCCGCAGCGCATCGCCCCGTTTTTGCACCTGCCCGTGCAGTCTGGCTGTACGGCGACCCTGCATCGCATGGGCCGTCCCTATAGCGCCGAGGCATTTGAGGAGACGGTGCGTATGATCCGCGCCAACTTGCCTCAGGCGTCCCTTTCGTGCGACGTCATTGTCGGTTTTCCCGGCGAGACGGACGAGGAATTTGAGGAGTCGCTGGCGTTGTGCCGTCGCGTGGGCTTTTCGCGCATGCATGTCTTCCGCTATAGCAAGCGTCCCGGTACCCTTGCTGCCGACATGCCCGACCAGGTGCCGCCCGAGGTTATGGCTGAGCGCAGCCGTCGTATGCGAGCCGCGGCGCAGGAACTCGCCATTGCCGACGCCCGCCGTCGCGTGGGCACCGTCGAGCGTGCCGTGCTCGAGTATGGCGACAACCTGACGCTCGGTTCGTTCCATCATGCCCGTCTTGACGATACCTGCGGACTCACAGCCCCGTGCCTGCTCGATGTTGCTATCATCGGAGTCGATGATTCCGGCTTGGTCCATGCACGCAGGGAGGTTCATGGAAGCCTCGAAGATTAGACTTACCGTTCCCGATGGAATTGATCCCTCGCGCGTTTTGGGTGCCGGCGACGGCGTCCTTCGTGCGCTCGAGAGCTTGGTTCGCGCCCACGTGGTCGCCCGTGGCGACAGTATCGCCGTGTGCGGTGACCCGGACGAGGTCGAGCTTGTGGCGCGCTTTTTCGAGCATGCTTTTCGCGAGGTTGCCGCCGGACGGACGCTGTCTGTCGACGATGTCTCTCGCTGCCTGGCCGTCTTGCGCGACGGTGAGTACGGGGCTACGTCGCTTCGCGATGATGTACTGCTTTCGTATCGCGGTCGTGCCATTCGCCCCAAGACGCTCGGTCAAAAGCGCTATGTGGATGCCATTCGCTCGCATACCATCACGTTTGGCTTGGGTCCTGCCGGTACCGGTAAGACCTATCTGGCCATGGCGCTTGCCGTTGCCGCGCTCAAGCGTCACGAGGTGGGCCGTCTGATCTTGACGCGTCCGGTTGTCGAGGCGGGGGAGAACTTGGGCTTTTTGCCCGGTACCCTCGAGGAAAAGATCGATCCCTACATGCGTCCGCTCTACGACGCCCTTTTTGACATGATGGATCGCGAGCGCACCGATGAGCTTATGGAGCGTGGCGTGATCGAGATCGCCCCGCTTGCCTACATGCGCGGTCGTACGCTGAGCGATGCCTTCGTGGTGCTCGACGAGGCTCAAAATACCACGCCCGAGCAGATGAAGATGTTCCTGACGCGCTTGGGCTTTAACTCCAGGTTTGTGATTACCGGTGACCTGAGCCAGCGTGACTTGGTAGGTCGTCGCGGCGGTCTTGCCGACGTTGAGCAGATTTTGGGTCGTGTCGACGATGTCGCGTTTTCGCACCTCGAGCGTGCCGACGTGGTGCGTCAAGCCTTGGTGGGGCGAATCGTCGAGGCATATGATGCTTATGATGACGTGCGCGAGAAACGCGTGCGCGACCGAAAGGAGTCCCGTTGAGTGTATTGATCAGCAACGATGCCGAGCTCGATACGCTGCTTGACGCGCAGGAGGTAGGGCATATCTGCGAGGTCGTGCTTGCTGCCGAGGGCGTTGAGCGAAAAGTCGAGATTTCCCTTTCGTATGTCGATGAGGATGAGATGCGCGAGCTCAACCACGAGTGGCGCGGTATCGACCGTACCACCGATGTCCTCTCGTTTGAATGCGACTCGGCCTTTGACGAGGATATCCCAGCCGACGAGACGCTCGAGCTCGGCGATATCATCTTGGCCCCGCAGGTCATTGCCCGTCAGGCCCCCGGCTTTGGCAATAGCCCTGCCGATGAGTGCCGCCTGATGCTCGTGCATGGCATGTTGCATTTACTGGGCTACGATCATATCGTGGACGACGAGGCCGAGGTCATGGAGGCCCGCGAGGACGCCATCCTGCGCGATCTGGCGCTCGAGCGCGGCGAGGACCCCAAGCTGGTTCACGTCGGCCCCATCACCAACCATGCCCACGACTAGGAGCCGTCTATGATTCCCGGATCGAACAAGGACCATCCGTCCTTTTTAAAGTCGTTCTCCTACGCCATGGAGGGTTTCGTTACCGCCGTCAAGACCGAGCGTAACATTAAGGTCATGCTCGTGGCGGGTGTGTGCACTGTCATTGCCGGCTGCATCGTGGGGCTCGACATTGCCGAGTGGGCTACGATTATCATTTGCTGCGGCCTGGTGATTCACGGCGAGCTGTGCAACACCGCCATGGAGGCGATTGTCGATTTGGCGACCCAGGAGTTCCATCCGCTGGCAAAGCGTGCAAAGGATATCGCCGCCGCCTCCGTATACGTTCTTTCCATCACCGCCGCGATTGTGGGCTTGTTGGTATTTGCCCACGCGCTCGGCTTTATTTAGAAAGGGATCTTCATGTCCGACAATATGCAGCCTATCGATGAAACGCTGGACGACGAGTCCCTGGATGCTGTGGATGCCGAAGCGACTGAGGCTTGCGAGGTCGAGGAGTTCGACCCGTTTGAGGGCATGAGTGACGAGGAGCTCGACGCCCTGTGCGACGAGGACGACAGCCTCGCGGGCTTTTGCGACGTTGAGCCCGGTTTCCGCAGCGGCTTCGTGGCCCTGGTCGGCCGCCCCAACGCCGGTAAGTCCACGCTGCTCAACGCCTGCTATGGCAAAAAGGTCGCCATCACCTCGCCGGTGGCCCAGACGACCCGCCGTCGCATGCGCGCCGTCGTCAATCGCCCTGGCTACCAGCTGGTTTTTGTCGATACCCCGGGTATTCACAAACCCAAGGACGGTCTGGGGTCCGAGCTCAACAAGAGCGCGTTGTTCGAGCTAAACGATGTCGATGTCGTCGCGTTTTTAATTGATGCCACCAAACCGATCGGCAGGGGAGACGCCTGGGTTGCCGAGCGCGTCAGATGCGCCCGTTCCAAGAAGGTTCTGGTGCTCACCAAGGCCGATGAGGCCGATCCCGCACAGGTCATGGAGCAGCTTAAGGCCGCCCACGAGCTTATGGAATATGACGATGAGATCGTGACGTCGTCGGTCAAGAACTTTAACGTCGATGCCTTCATCGAGACCGTTGCGCACTTTTTGCCCGAGGGCCCGCGTTGGTTCCCCGAGGACATGGGTACCGACGCTTCCGACGAGACGCTCGTTGCCGAGTTTGTGCGCGAGAAGGTCTTGCGCCGCACCCGTGATGAGATTCCGCACTCCGTTGGCGTAATCTGCGATGCGCTCGAGCAGACCAAGAAGGTGCTGCGCGTGCATGCCACCATTTACGTCGAGCGCGAGGGCCAAAAGGGCATCATCATCGGTAAGGGCGGCGAGATGATCAAGCATATCGGCATCGACGCCCGTCGCGATCTTGAGCGCATCTTTGGCACGCAGGTCTTTTTGGAGCTGGATGTGAAGGTAAAGGCCGGCTGGCGTGACGACGAGGCCCAGATTCGCCGTTTTGGCTACAACGCCGAGGACTAAGGGCGCGCGGCGCTCATGGCAGGCTCACGGACATATCGCACAAAGGTACTCGTCCTCGATAAGACCAAGCTCAAGGAGACCGATCTGATCTTGACGATGCTTGATGAGCGGGGTCGGCAGGTCCGTGCCGTGGCAAAGGGCGCGCGCAAACCCGGCGGGCGCCTGGCGGCGCGCTGCGAGCTGTTCTGTACCGTCGATATGCTGCTCGCGCACGGACGGTCACTCGACGTGGTTTCCCAGGCCGAGCTTATGGAGGCGCCGCTCGGCGCCGCGCCCGATTACGAGACGACCTGCGCCGCAAGCGCGATCGCCGAGGTCGCGCGCGTGTGCTCGTTCGAGGACGCCGAGGACCCGTTTACCTTTGCCATTACGCAGCGAGCACTTGCCCTGGTGGGCAGCAGGCTCGACACGGCACATATGGACCTGCTTGTGGCGGCATATGTCTTTAAGCTGTTGTCGCACGTTGGCTATCGACCCGATTTTTCGGCCTGCGTACTGTGCGGAGACCCCATGCTGTCGTATTTTTCGCCCCAGGCGGGCGGGCTCATGTGCGGGTCGTGCGCGTCGAGCGTTCCGGGTGCCGAGCTGGTGTCGACCGGCGAGGTCGCATGGCTGCGCGCCCTCATGTCCATGACCTTCGATGCGCTCATGGCCGAGAGGGTCGATCCCCATACTGCCGCCTTTTTGCTGGGGCTTTCGCATGTTTGGGCTGCGACGCACGCCGATCAGCGTCTTCGCGCGATGGAATTCATGTTGGGTCGGTGATGATGGGCAGACGCGGTCCGCTTGTGGTAACATACCGACCTGTTGGTACCTCGACCTTGGATGCTCGCTCCACCGGCGGCTTCCCAGTCCGAGGCGAATAGAGTCGCCCGCGGGCGACGCGAAACGAAAGGTGAAACAATGACTGTTTCCAAAGAGCGCAAGGCGGAGCTGACTGCCCAGTTCGGTAACACCCCGGTCGACACCGGCAACCCCAAGGTTCAGGTCGCCATCCTGACCGAGCGCATCAAGGAGCTGACCGAGCACATGAAGTCCCACCAGAAGGACTTCCACACCCGTCGTGGTCTGCTCATGCTCGTCGGTCGCCGTCGTCGTCTTCTCTCCTACATCAAGAAGAACGACGTCGTCGAGTATCGTGAGCTCATCAAGGCTCTGGGCATCCGCGACAACATCCAGTAAGGATTTGTACATGCTAAGAGCGTCCTGCGCAGCGGGGCGCTCTTTTTGTGTAAGGGCGTGAATAATCACGCTCTGAAGCGTGGCGGGGGCAGGGGGCCCGCGTCACATGAGAAGCCCGCAGGCAAGGGGCCTGCGGGGTAAAGGAGAACAATGACACTCGTATCCAAGACCTTTGAGCTGTACGGCAAGACCTACACCTTTGAGTCGGGCGAGCTTGCCAAGCAGGCCACCGGCGCCTGTCTGGTCAAGCAGGGCGACACCACGATGCTCGACACCGTGGTCGTCTCCAAGGAGCGCAAGAACTACGACTTCTTTCCGCTGACCGTCGACTTCAACGAGAAGATGTACGCTGCCGGCCGTATTCCGGGTGGCTACCTCAAGCGCGAGGGCCGTCCCAGCGAGAAGGCCACGCTCACGGCCCGCATGATCGACCGTCCTATTCGCCCGAGCTTCCCGGACGGCTTCCGCAACGAGGTGCACATCGTCGCCACCTCGCTCGTCGCCGACCAGGTCAACCCCTTCGACGTCATCAACGTCATGGGTGCCTCCCTGGCCATGACGCTCGGCGGCGTGCCCTTCGAGGGCCCGCTTGCGTGCGTGCGCATCGGCCGCAACGTGGAGACCGGCGAGTTTATCGTCAACCCCACCTATGAGGAGCGCGAGAACTCCGATCTGGACCTGGAGCTGGGCGGCTCTGCCGACTTCATCTCGATGGTCGAGGCCGGCGCCGATGAGATCTCCGAGGACGATATGCTCGCCGCTATGAAGTTTGGCCAGGAGGCCCTCGCTGCCTTCTGCCAGGCTCAGGACGAGTTCGTTGCCGAGTGGGAGCAGGTCAACGGCGCTATCGTCAAGAAGGAGTACCCGCTCGACCAGCCCGTCGAGGAGGTCCAGGAGCGCATCTTCGCCCACTACGACGAGATGGCAGCCGCCCTTCGCGACGCCGACAAGCTCTCCCGTATCGGCAAGGTCGAGGCTCTGAAGGAGTCCATCCGTGCCGAGTTCACCGAGGAGGAGCAGGCCGCTTGGGAGCGCGAGATCCCCGTGGCACTCAAGAAGCTCGAGAAGAAGGCCATGCGCACCATGGTCGTCGAGACCGGTGAGCGCGTCGACGGCCGTGCCGCCGATGAGATTCGCCCCATTATGGTGAAGGACAACTACCTGCCGCTCGTTCATGGCTCCGGCCTGTTCCAGCGCGGCCAGACCCAGGTGCTCTCCGTCCTTTCGCTCGGCATGCTCAACGAGGGCCAGCGTCTGGATACCATCGAGCCCACCGAGGGCAAGCGCTACATGCACCACTACAACTTCCCGCCGTTCTGCACCGGCGAGACCGGCCGCATGGGTAGCCCCAAGCGCCGCGAGATCGGCCACGGCAACCTGGCCGAGCGCGCCCTGCTTCCGGTGCTCCCCGACGAGAACGAGTTCCCCTACGCCATCCGCGTGGTCTCCGAGGTCATGGAGTCCAACGGCTCCTCTTCGATGGCTTCGACCTGCGGCTCCACGCTCGCCCTCATGGACGGCGGCGTTCCCATTAAGCGCCCGGTCTCCGGTATCGCCATGGGCCTGATCCAGGAGGAGGGCAAGACCGTGGTCCTGTCCGACATCCAGGGTCTCGAGGACTTCCTGGGCGATATGGACTTTAAGGTCACCGGCACCACCGAGGGCATTACCGCTCTGCAGATGGACAACAAGGCCACCGGCCTTACCTTCGACATCCTGGCCCGCGCCCTGCAGCAGGCCAAGGAGGGTCGCGCCTTCATCCTGCAGAAGATGCTCGATGTGATCCCCGAGCCGCGCCACACCACGCGCAGCACCGCTCCGCGCATCGTCTCCATCCAGGTTCCGACCGACAAGATCCGCGACGTCATCGGTTCCGGCGGCAAGGTCATCCGCGGCATCCAAGACGAGACCGGTGCTTTGGTCGACATCCAGGAGGACGGCACTGTCTTTGTCGGCGGCACCGGCGAGTCCGTCGACCAGGCTGTCGAGCGCATTAAGCTCATCATCAAGGTTCCCGAGCCGGGCGAGGAGTACACCGGTCGCGTGGTCTCCATCCAGCCCTTTGGCGCCTTTGTCAACCTGCTGCCCGGTAAGGACGGCCTGCTGCACATCTCCCGCGTCGCCAAGGGCCGCGTGGAGAAGGTCGAGGATGTCCTCAATGTGGGCGACGAGGTTAAGGTCGTCGTCATCGAGGTCGATGATCGCGGCAAGATCTCGCTCGATCGTCTGGATAAGCCCGAGGCTCCGGCTCGTGCCGAGGGTGCCTCCGAGGGCGACGGTGAGCACTTCCAGCGCCGTGAGCGTCCGCGTCGCGAGCGCTCCGAGCGCAGCGACCGTCCGCGCCGTCCCGGTGACAACGGAGGCCGCAAGCCCCGCCGTCACCACGACGCCGAGTAACAGCCGTACACACACTGCTCAATAAGGGCGACTCTGGACAGGGGTCGCCCTTTTGCTATTCCCGGCGGGGCCGCGGGTAAAGTTTCCTGCTCTACAGTCCTGCTCGCACGGAGAGCACATTAAGTGCTCTCCGGCTCGTGCGGAACTCGCGATAAACTTTACCCGCGGCCCCCGCCGGGAATAGCAAAAGGGCTGGTGGGTGCGGGTTTCGATTTTGTCAGATAGTCTATTCAGTTATCTGAATTCAGATCTTTAGATAATCGCATGTGCGGCATTACCCCAGATAAAACCGACCAAAATAAACCTGTCCCTTTTTGGCAGGTCTGGGGCCATCGGGGGCCGGGGCGGGTTAAGTTTGTCGCGAGTTCCGCACGCAAAGGAAAGCACTTAATGTGCTTTCCGTCTTGCGCAGGACTGTAGAGCAGCAAACTTAACCCGCCCCGGCCCCCGATGGCCCCAGACCGGCGGGATAGACCGGTTTGGATGGGGCTTTGATGCACGGGTGGTCTGTTGGTGGGCAAATGGGTATCATAATGCGGTTACTGCATCGACTCCGTGATGCATGTTTGTACGTTCCCGGCGGTCGGTTTGCCAGAAGCGCCCCGTCGGTTGTTCCAGACCCGTTTCGAAGAAAGGAAACCGCACGAACCTATGGCAGCTAAAAAATCATCTCCCTTGAAGATCATTCCGCTCGGAGGCCTTGACGGCATCGGCAAGAATATGACGGTCTTCGAGTGCGGCGACGACATGGTGCTCGTCGACGCCGGCCTTATGTTCCCCGACGACTCCCAGCCCGGTATCGATTTGGTGCTTCCCGACTACACCTATGTTCTGGAGAACGAGGAGAAGCTCCGCGGCATCATCGTCACCCACGGCCACGAGGACCATACCGGTTCGCTTCCGTACCTGCTGCAGGACCTCAACAACAAGGTGCCCATCTTCTCGAGCAAGCTGACGCTTGGTTTCATCGAGGGCAAGCTTTCCGAGTTCCGCATCCGCGCGCCCAAGTTCCGCGAGGTCAAGGGCGGTAGCCATGTCAATCTTGGTGGCATTTCGCTCGACTTCTTCTCTATGACGCACTCAATTCCGGGCGCTTTGGGCGTATTCATTCGCACCAACCAGGGCACCGTTATGCACACGGGCGACTTTAAGCTCGACCAGACGCCCATCGATGGCGTCACGCCCGATTATGCCGCCATCAGTCGCTTTGCTAAACAGGGCATCGACCTGTTGCTTTCCGACTCCACCAACGCCACGGTTCCGGGCTTTACCAAGTCCGAGGCCGAAGTCGGCCCCAACTTGCTGCACGCCATCAAGAATGCCCCGGGCCGCGTGTTCGTCGCGTCGTTCTCGAGCCATATCCATCGCCTGCAGCAGATTTGCGACGCCGCCCGCAAGTGCGGCCGCAAGGTCGTCGTGACCGGACGTTCCATGCTCACCAACACCCGCGTGGCGCGCGAGCTGGGCTACCTCAACATCGACGATGCCGATATCATCGATGCCTTCGATATCGATAACCTGCCTGACGACAAGATTGTCGTCATGTGCACCGGCTCTCAGGGCGAGCCGCTGTCGGCGCTGTCCCGCATGGCTAACGGCGAGCACAAGACGCTCTCCATCCACGAGGGCGATACCGTCATCCTCTCGGCAACGCCGGTCCCCGGCAACGAGAAGGCCGTCCAGCAGGTCGTCAACAGCCTGGCCAAGCTTGGCTGCGACGTGTGGGACAAGAACCGTGCCCTCGTCCATGTCTCGGGTCACGGCAGCCAGGAAGAGCTCAAGCTTCTGATGGCCATGGCCAAGCCCACCTACTTTATGCCGGTTCACGGCGAGGCCGTGCACCTGCGTGCCCATGCCCAGCTTGCCCGTAAGATGGGCATTAAGGATGATCACATCTTTATCCTCGATAACGGCGACACGCTCGAGATGCGCGGTGGTATTGTCAAGCGCGGCACGCCCGTCGAGTCCGGCGTCGTCTACGTCGACGGCCTGCGCATCGGTGATACCGACCCCATCGTCCTGCGCGATCGTCAGAAGCTCGCCAATGACGGTATGGTCACGGCTGTCGCCATCGTCTCGCTCAAGCACAAGAAGATCGAGGCCATCGAGTTCTCGGGCCGTGGTGTTTCTTTTGCCATCGACGATCAGTTCTCCGAGGATGCCTCCGCATCCATCATGAAGACAATCGAGAAGGGCAAGTTTAGCTTTACGAGCAGTGGCTCCGATGCCATTCGCAAGGCCGTGCGCGATTCGCTCTCCAACTTCATTTGGAGCCGTACGCGCACCCGTCCGATGATCATCCCGGTCGTCATGGAGGTTTAGTTTGGCGCGCGGATCTGCACAAAACGCCAAAGGCAATAAAGCCAACAACCAACCGGCATCTGCTAAGGGTGCCGGTTCCCATCTTCGTGCCAATAAGGGCCACGAGGCCGAGTTCGACGATGTTGAGCCCCTGATCGAGCCTTCGGCCAACCGCGATATCGCCGGCGTGGTCATTGCCGTTTTGGCGATTGCGTCTTTCATTGCCGTGATTTCTCCGGCAACGGCACCCGTGACGGCAGTGGTTGCCGGTTTCTACCACCTTGGCTTTGGCCTGGGCGCCTACGTGCTGCCGATCGTCATTTTGCTGTTTGCCGCCACGCTCTTTTTGGGTGAGGACTCGCCGCTCAACATTCGCTCGGTCGCGGGTGGCGCCGTTGTCTTTATCGCCGTCGTCTCCATTCTTTCGTTGATGGTGCCGGGCACGAGCGATTCGTGCGACCTCATGTTTGTGCCGCAAAACCTGTCTGCCTCGGGTGGCTACATCGGTGCGTTTATTGCGAGTGCGCTGCAGAATGCCCTGGGTAAACCTATCGCGATAGTGGTCCTGTTGGGTTTGGCCGTCGTTGGCTTTGTCATCATCGGCTTTTCGGTGGGTGGCGTTTTGCGCTCTGCGCGCGATCGCGCTGCCGATTTTGCCGAGCGTCGTCGTGCCGATGTCAATGCGAGCCCGTGGGGCGATGAAGAGGCCCTGTCGGTTCCCGGCATCGCCCGTCCGCACCTGAGCATTCTTCGTCAGAAGGGCTCCGATATGGCCGTGACCACGGTCATGGGCAATGACGCGGACCCGGTTTTGGACGATGACGACGAGGACGATGATCCGTTTGTCGACGTGTCCGAGGCTGTGGAGGCCGAGCGCGCCAAGACCACGCTGCTGCCGCGTCGCCATGCCAAGCATGGCAAGTCCGCGCCCAAGCTCAACACGAGTGAGCCCGACCCGTCTTGGTCCGATAGCGAAATCGAACTCACCGAGGGCGATGACGAGGATGACGAGTGTCCGCTCGATACCGCCAAGACAACTTTGCTGCCGCGTCGCCAAGACAGGCGCGGACAGGTCACCGGACAGCTTTCGATGGAAGACGACCCGGACAAGGTCGACGAGTCCGAGCCGCCGTTTGCCGTGAACCCCGTGTCTGCTGCCCCGCAGATCCCCGATTTCCTGAAACACCCCAAGGTTGCCGACGCCTCCACCCCAACGGCTTCCGCTGCTCCTGTTGCAGCCGGCGATGGGGGAGCTGACGGCACTGCTGCCGATGTCGAGGGCGAGCAAGAGGATGGCCTCAAACTCCCGCCGCTCGAAATCCTGCACGCCAACCCGCAGTCGGCGTCCGCCGCGTCTTCTGACAAGGAGTTGGAGCAGACTGCCGAGTCGCTGCAGTCCACGTTGCTGGAGTTTGGCCGTAGCGCTCGCGTCGTCGGCTGGATTGCCGGTCCCACGGTGACGACCTTTAAGCTGCAGCCCGGCGAGGGCGAGCGCGTGAGCAAGATTTCGAGCCTCGAGGACGATATCGCGCTTTCGCTTGCCGCCCAGTCGGTGCGTATCTTTGCGCCGATTCCCGGCACCTCGCTTGTGGGTATCGAGATTCCCAATCGCAAGCGCCAGAACGTTAACCTGGGCGACGTGCTTCCCTATGTGAAGGGCGGTCCGCTCGAGCTGGCCATCGGCCGCGATGCCGAGGGCACGCCGGTTGTCGCCGACCTCGCCAAGATGCCCCACCTGCTTATTGCCGGTACCACTGGTTCCGGTAAGTCGGTCATGATCAACTCCATCATCACGACCCTGCTCATGCGCGCGCTTCCCGAGGACGTTCGCTTGATCATGGTCGACCCCAAGCGCGTTGAGCTTGCCGGCTATAACGGCCTGCCCCATCTCTATGTGCCCGTGGTGACCGAACCAAAGCAGGCTGCGAGTGCCTTGCAATGGGCTGTTTCCGAGATGGAGCGTCGCCTGAAGGTCTTCGAGCGCCTCAACGTTCGCAAGATCTCGACGTATAACGAAAAGCAGGCCGCCGGCGAGTTCGAACACTACGATAACCCGCCGCAAAAGATGCCCTATCTGGTCATTATCATCGACGAGCTATCGGACCTGATGATGGTTGCCGGCAAGGATGTCGAGGCCTCGATCGTTCGTATCGCCCAGCTGGGGCGTGCCGCCGGTATTCACCTTATCGTGGCTACGCAGCGCCCCAGCTCCAACGTGGTGACGGGCCTCATTAAGGCCAACATCACCAATCGTATCGCCTTTAACGTGGCCACGGGCATCGATTCCCGCGTCATTATCGACCAGATGGGCGCCGAAAAGCTCACCGGTTTGGGCGACATGCTGTTCTCCAAGGTCGACTGGGGCAAGCCCCGCCGTATCCAGGGCTGTTTTGTCTCGGATGACGAGATCAACGAGATCGTCGAGTTCGTTAAGTCGCAAAGCGAGCCCGACTACCACGAGGAGATTCTGTCTGCCGTGGCGCCTGCTTCCATGTCCACGGCTGGTGGCGGCATTGTTCGCACGGGCGTTGCCGAGCCGCAGGATGACGACCCGCTTATCTGGGAGGCCGCCCATATTGTGGTGGAATCGCAGCTGGGCTCCACATCTGGCCTGCAACGCCGCCTCAAGGTTGGCTATGCGCGCGCCGGGCGTATTATGGACATGCTGGAAGAAAAGGGCGTCGTCGGCCCGCCCGACGGTTCCAAGCCGCGCGAGGTCCTGCTGGATGACGAAGGGCTTGCCGCGCTGGAGTCTGTCGACGCCGAGATGGTACGTGAAGATCGTGAGTTTGGAGGATTCTGATGGCTGCACGCTTTGGTGACATGCTGCTCGAGCAGCGTCGCCGGATGGGCCTTTCCATCCAGCAGGTCGCCAACACCATCAAAATCAGGCCGCAGATCATCGAGTTTTTCGAGACTGGTAACTTTGCATCGATGCCCCCGCGTGGTTATGCGCAGGGCATGATTTCGAGCTACGCTCGCTTTTTGGGGCTTAACCCGCGCGAGGTCGTCAACGCTTATTTTGACGACCTCATGGCATATGAACGCGATACCTCGCAGCAGGGCGGTCGTTTTCAGGATGCTGCCGGCTACGTTAACTCGCGTTCTTCGGTCGATAACGGTCGTTTTTTGATGGTTCAGGGTGGTCGTACGACACGGTACGGCCAGCGCCCTCCGCAAGCGGGCTATATCACCGAGACGGGCTCCAGCGAGGAAATTCGTTCTCAGCGAGATCGTTTTCGCAGTACGCCCCTGCCAGATGACCGTGCGCTTCCCGCCGCTCGCGGGTTGAGTCGCGATCCTCGCGCCGGTTACGGCGACGGTGGATACTCCGGTCGTAGCTATCGCGGAGTACCCGCCGGGCGTTCCCGCGATGGCTATTCCGACGCCGATACCACGCAGGTGACGCCGCGCCTCCGTTCGCAATCCCAGCCCTATGGGCAGCGCTCTTCGGCGCCTCGCTCTGGCCAGCGCGGCTATCAGGGCCGTGGCGAGCTTGCGCCGCGTCCGGGCCGGCGGGGTTCGCAGCGCCAGAGTAGCTATCGTGGTCGTCCCGATAGCGGTCGCGGCCGCATACCGCAGGGTAATGGTCGTGGTAGCTCCAATCGCGGACGCGGCGTTGGGCGCGCCTCTCAATACAACACGATCGATCCGCGCATTATTTACGTCGGCATCGGTGCCGTGGTGCTACTGTTGATTTTGCTCATCGTGGTACTCCTGCGTGGTT
Organism: Collinsella sp. SGI.180; assembly: GCF_050313455.1. Taxonomy (NCBI): domain Bacteria; kingdom Bacillati; phylum Actinomycetota; class Coriobacteriia; order Coriobacteriales; family Coriobacteriaceae; genus Collinsella; species Collinsella sp. SGI.180. The sequence goes on along the minus strand of NZ_JBNPLL010000003.1, from coordinate 48,919 downwards.
GCGGCTCTGCTGCACCCGAGTCGACGCCCGAGACACCCGTGGCTACCAAGACGACGACTAAGAAATCTTCCAAGAAGACCGAATCCACTGACGAGGATGAAGACGCCGACGAGGCGACGGATGCGGCCGGTTCCGATGCTGCCAAGGCGACGGTCAAAACGGAAGAGGACGAGGTCACCAAGGTCAAGGTCTCTGTTGCCAAGGGCAAGACCGCCTGGATCGAGGTCAAGGTCGACGGTAAATCGGTCTATGGCGCTCAAGCGACCGGTCCTTTTGAGCAGGAGTACACGCCCGAGTCCTCGATTGAGATTACCACGTCCAAGCCCTCCGATGTCACGGTCACCAAGAATGGTGAAAAGGTTCGCTATGACACCAAGACATCGGGTGTGGCGCGCGTGACCATTACCGTTCCCAAGAAGGAGACCGCTGACTCCGAGAACGGCGTTAATGCCGGCGGTACCGATAATGCCGACGGCACCGATGCCCAGTCTACCGTCGGCACCGACACGGCATCCGACGGCCAGACAGTGAGCGATTCAGATGACTATTCGTACGACAGCTACTAAGGCTCCCCGTACCGAAAGGAAGAACCATGGCTAAAGATTCCAGCTTCGACGTTGTGTCCGAGGTTAACATGCAGGAGGTCGATAACGCCTTCCAGCAGACCGCCCGCGAGATTTCCCAGCGCTATGACCTTAAAGACTCCGGCGCCACCATCGAGCTTTCGAAGGGCGACAAGCTCTTTACGATTAACGCTCCGGCCGATTTTGTCTCCAAGCAGATCATCGATGTTTTGAGCTCCAAGCTCATCAAGCGCGGTATCGACCTCAAGGCTGTCTCTTGGGACGCCCCGCAGGCGGCTTCGGGCGGTACCGTGCGCGTGCTCGGTCATATCGTCGAGGGCATCGACCAGACGACCGCAAAGAAGATCAATAAAGACATCAAGGATCAAAAGCTTAAGGTCAAGGTGACCATCGAGGCCGATAAGCTGCGCGTTTCCTCGGCTTCTAAGGACGCTTTACAGACGGTGATTCAGTTCCTGCGCGACCAGGACTACGGCCAGCCGCTGCAGTTTACCAACTACCGCTAATTTACTCGAAAGGACCGCTCTCCAACATGGATACTCCGTTGGGTTCCGTACTCTATATCACGCTTGGCTGCGCCAAGAACGAGGTCGATACCGACCGCATGCGTTCGCTGCTGGCCGCTGCGGGCTACGAGGAGGCATTCGATCCTCAGGATGCCGATATCGCCATTGTCAATACGTGCTCGTTTCTTACCTCGGCGACGTCTGAGAGCATCGAGACCACGCTCGAGCTCGCTAACGAGGTGCAGGACGGCGTTCGCTCCTGCCCCATTGTCATGTGCGGTTGCGTGCCGTCTCGTTACGGCGACGACCTGCCCGACGAGCTGCCCGAGGTCGCGGCATTTGTGAAGGCCGATGAGGAAGACGGTATCGTCTCTGTCATCGATGGCGTTCTTGGTGTGGAGCGTGAAATCGCTGCCTATATCCCGCAGGTCAAGCGTACCGTCGAGGGCGCTGTCGCCTACGTCAAGATCTCCGATGGCTGCAATCGTTTTTGCAGCTTCTGCATGATTCCCTACATTCGCGGTCGCTATCATTCGCGCAATGCCGAAAGCATTATCTCCGAGGTGCGCGACCTGGTTGCCGGCGGTGTGCGCGAGATCGTGCTGATCGGCCAGGACACGGGCATTTGGGGCACCGACTTTGCCGATGAGGACACCGCTGAGGCCTCACCGCGCAATCTGGCTCAGCTGCTGCGTGCCGTCGCCGAGGCTGTGCGCCCGCACAACGTTTGGGTTCGCGTGCTCTATCTGCAGCCCGAGGGTATGACCGACGAGCTTATCGAGACGATTCGTGATACGCCCGAGGTGTTGCCCTATATCGATATCCCCGTGCAGCACTGCGACGCGCGCATCCTCAAGGCCATGCGTCGCTCCGGTTCGCGTCAGGAGCTCGAGGAACTGTTCCGCGATCTTCGTGATCGTATCCCCGGCATCGTGATTCGCTCCACGGCCATGGTCGGCTTTCCGACCGAGACCGACGACGAGTTCCGTGATCTTATCGACTTTATGGACACCGTCGGCTTTGACTATACGAGCGTCTTTGCCTACTCGCGGGAGGAGGGCAGCCTGGCCGCCAATATGGAGGGCCAGGTCGATGAGGAGGTCAAGCTCGAGCGCGCCCAGGAGGCCATGGATCTGGCCGAGTCGCTGGGTTTTGCCGCCACGGCAGCCCATGTGGGCGAGCGCGCCCAGGTAATCGTCGACGGTATCGAGGAGACCGAGGACGGCGCCGAGCTGATCGGACATGCCTGGTTCCAGGCGCCCGATTCCGATGGCGCGGTGCATCTGGACGCCAGCGAGGCGTCCGTGGGCGATATTTTGACCGTCGAGTTTACCGATAGCTTCTGCTATGAGCTTATCGGCCATGTTGTGGAGTAGGAGAGCGTCGTGGCAAACGAGAGCAATAAGGAACTGACGAGCGTTTGGACGCCCGCCAATATCGTGACGTGCGTGCGCATCGTCTTTATTCCGGTGTTCATGATCGTCTCGGCCCTGTCTCACGCGAGCGTTGCCGGTACGGACTGGAGCACCTTTGACGGCCCGCTCGCCGCCGCTGCCTTCATTCTGTATGTGATCCTGTCGTGCACCGATAAAGTCGACGGCTATCTGGCGCGCTCACGCAACGAGATCACCGATTTCGGCAAGTTCTTGGACCCCATCGCCGACAAGTTGCTGGTGTTCTCGGCCTTGCTGCTGTTCTTGGATTTTGGCGCGGTGACCGTGTGGTCCGTGTTCATTATCCTGTTCCGCGAGCTGTTGGTGAGCGCACTTCGCATGGTCGCGAGTGCTGCCGGTGTGGTCGTTGCCGCCGATAAGCTCGGCAAGTACAAGACGGCGACCACGATGGTCTCCATCTGTGGCTATCTGTGCGTCTTTGCGATGGCCGGTCTTCAGCTGGGGCCGGCGTCGCTGCTGCTCGGTGTCTATTCGGTGTCGCGCTTCCTGTACGTCATCGCCGTCATTTTGACCATTATCTCGGGTGCCCAGTACTTCTGGAACTGCCGTAAGATCGTCTTTTCGGTCTAGGTCCTGGTGGGTATGACGGAGTCTAATTTGCAGATCGCCGCAAACAACGAGGAGCTGGCGCGCGATATTGTCGAGCGCGCGAGTGCCCGTGGCGTGACGGTGTCGACGGCGGAGTCGCTGACGGCGGGCATGATCGCCTCGACGATTGCCGATATCCCGGGTGCCTCGGCGGTGCTTCGTGGCGGTGCGGTGACCTACTGCGATGAGATCAAACATCGCGTGCTCGGCGTCGAGCAGGAAACGCTCGATCGGTTTAGCGCCGTGTCGCATCAGACGGCGCGTGAGATGGCCGCGGGCTCGCTGGACCTCTATCAGAGCGATGTCGCCGTGAGCGCAACGGGCTACGCTGGGCCCGGCGGCGGTACCGAGCAAGACCCCGCCGGCACGTTCTATATCGGCTGGGCGTATCGTGCGGCCGAGGGGGGAGCGACGGTCGTTGAGTCTGCGCGCTGTCACTACGAGGGTGATCGGTCGTGCGTCCGCGCCTATGCGGTCGCTGAGGCTTTGGAACGCATTGTCCGCGTGCTCAATTCCATGGAATAGACGTGTTTTAAGGGGCCTTAGGGCCCCTTAATTGTGGAGATAGGGACCTTTGGCAAGGAATGCGCTTGCGCTGGCACATGTCTTTAATTTGTACGAGCACTCGTATTTGCGATTGGCATGGTCAAGCGTTTGGTCGGTGATTGGTCGGCGTTTGGTCGGGTTTTGGAATGGACGGGTGCATATGATGAACCTGAACGGTTGACCACGAACAGCAGTTCGTTTATCATCGATTCAGGTTGTTAAGAGGAGGGCTATTCATGGCCAAGAATTCAGGTCCCGTACGTACCGTTCATACGCGCACGACGGGCAAAGAGCGCGACGAGATGATCGCCACTACCAAGGCCGAGATCGAGAAGAAGTTCGGCCAGGGTTCTATTATGAGGTATGGCGACGGCGGTCCCGAGCTCGAGGTCGAGGCTATTCCGACGGGCTCTCTGGCGCTCGATGCCGCCTTGGGTATCGGCGGCGTGCCGCGCGGCCGTATCGTTGAGATTTATGGCCCCGAGTCCTCCGGTAAGACAACGCTTTCGCTCGAGATTCTTGCAGAGGCGCAGGCCATGGGCGGTGTCGTGGCTTTTATCGACGCTGAGCATGCGCTTGATCCCACCTACGCCGCGCGCATCGGCGTCGATATCGACGAGGTGCTGATTTCCCAGCCCGATACGGGTGAACAGGCGCTCGAGATCGTTGACATGCTTGTGCGTTCCGGTGCCATCGACGCCATCGTCGTCGACTCTGTTGCCGCTTTGACTCCACGTGCCGAAATCGAGGGCGAGATCGGTGACACGACGGTGGGTCTGCAGGCTCGCTTGATGAGTCAGGCGCTCCGCAAGCTCGCCGGCTCGCTTGCCAAGTCCAACACAACCTGCATCTTCATTAACCAATTGCGCGAGAAGATCGGCGTCATGTTCGGCAACCCCGAGACCACCACAGGCGGCCGCGCACTCAAGTTTTTCTCTTCCGTGCGTATCGATATTCGCAAAATCGATACCATCAAGCTCAAGGACGAGGTTATCGGCAATCGCGTACGTGCCAAGGTCGTTAAGAACAAGGTGGCTGCTCCGTTCCGCTCGGCCGAATTTGACATCATGTATGGCACCGGCATTTCTAAAGAGGGCTCGATTCTGGATATGGCTGTCGAGTGCGGCATATGCAAAAAGATGGGGTCTTGGTTTGCCTATGGTGAGGACAAACTCGGCAACGGTCGCGAGGCCGCTAAGACGTTCCTGCGCGAGCATCCCGATTGCGCCGACGAGATCGAGCACAAGGTTCGCCTTGCCTGCGGTCTTGAGTATGACGATGATGCCCCCTCCGAGGTTGAGTTGACCGATCAGCCCGCCCCCGAGGAGTTTGACGAGCTGTATGCCATCGATGGCTCCGCGATGCTCGACGATGACGGCGAGTAACGGATGCCGACATGTCGTATACGGTGACCGAGGCTAGGGTCGTTTTTCCGGATAAGAAGACGGCCTCCTCGTTCTCGAGCGGTTATGCGTCTAAAAAGCCCTGTGCACATATCGATTGCGATCTGGAGGGCGGTTTTGAACGGTCCATTTGGATTCCCGTGCGTGTGGCACGTGTGTACGTTCAGAACCGTCTCGATCTTCCCTGCGACTGGGATGACTTTCGCGAGGCGGTACAGCTTATCGAATGCAAGTGTGCGCTCACCATGGTGACCGAGATGCTTTCGCGTCGCGATCATGCTACGGGCGAGGTGCGCGATAAGTTGGCGTGCTATGGCTTTCGACAGCCCGCGATCGACTTTGCCGTCAATCGTGCCATCGAGTATCGTTTTTTAGATGAGAACCGCTTTTGCTCGTACTTTATCGAGGAGCGTAAGCGTCGTGGTTGGGGACAGCGCAAAATCGAGACTGAACTCAAGCGTCGCCATGTTGCACTTGATGAGATTCCAGGGTATCCCGAGGCTTATTTTGCCGAGGATGACGACTTGGCTCGCGCATCGGCTTTGCTCGCTAAGCGTCGCGTTCCCGAGGCACGTGCATTCGAAAAGCTCGTCAGATTTTTGATGGGCAAGGGCTTTTCCTATCACATTGCCGCGGATGCCGTTAAGGAGCGCCTTGATGCCTTAAGCGAGAAATGCGACGTTTAAGCATGCGCACGTTACGCCCCTGCCGTTCACCGCTCGATAGGCGCCGTGCTGGGTGCGTCAATTTGACAGTTGTTGCGGTTCAACGTAGGATAATTACTGTCATTTGCATTGTGATATGTGCTCATCTGCGATGAGTTTGTTTATATGTTTATCTGTATCCGACCCGCATAAGCTGCGCCCATATTACTCAAATGTCGCGAGCCGTTCGTATGGACGGTTCGCTTTGTTGTGTAACGAATCCATAAAAAGGAGTGAGCATGCCGCTTATCATTGCAGCGCTCGTTGGCATTGTTTTGGGTGCCATCGTCGCCATTGCCTACATGCGCACCGCCAAGCAGGGTAGTCTTCACGAGGCCGAAGAAAAGATTCAGTCGGCACACGCGCAGGCAGAGTCCCTGATCGGTGATGCTAAGCGTCAGGCCGAGACCCTCAAAAAAGAGGCTCTGCTCGAGGCTAAGGAAGAGATCATCAAGAACAAACAGGCCGCCGAGGCCGAGGACAAGCAGCGTAAGAGCGAGATTCGCGCGCTCGAAAATCGCGTGATGCAGCGCGAGGAATCGCTCGACCGACGCAACGATGCGCTCGATAAGCGCGAGCATCAGCTGTCCAGCCAGGCCGGTCAGGTCGAGAAGCGCTCTCGCGAACTTGAGGAGCTTTGCGCCAAGCAGACCTCCGAGCTCGAGCGTATTGCCGACCTTACGCGCGAGGATGCTCACAAGGAGCTGCTCGACAAGGTCCGCGGCGAGGTTACCCATGAGGCGGCCACCATCATCCGTGAGTCCGAGCAACAGGTCCGCGCCGAGTGCCACAAGACCGCTCAGGAGATTCTCTCCCTGGCGATCCAGCGCTGTGCCGCCGACCATACCGCCGAGGTCACCGTCACGTCCGTTCATATTCCCTCCGATGACCTTAAGGGCCGCATCATCGGTCGCGAGGGTCGTAACATCCGTACTTTCGAGCAGGTTTCCGGCGTCAACCTTGTGATCGACGATACCCCCGAGACTGTCGTGCTTTCGAGCTTTGATCCGGTCCGTCGTGAGACCGCCCGCGTGGCGCTCGAGAACCTCATTGCCGACGGTCGTATTCACCCCGCCCGCATCGAGGAGATGTACCACAAGGCCGCTGACTTGGTTCAGCAGCGTGTGCTCGAAGCCGGCGAGCAGGCCGCCTTCGATACCGGAATCCACGACCTGCATCCCGAGATCGTCAAAACCCTGGGCGCTCTGCGCTACCGCACCTCGTTTGGTCAGAACGTGCTGCAGCACTCGCTTGAGGTCTCCGACCTGTGCGGCATCATGGCCTCCGAGCTTGGTCTGGATGTTGTGACCGCCAAGCGCGCGGGTCTTTTGCATGACCTGGGCAAGGCCATCGACCACGACGTTGAGGGTCCGCATGCTGTGATTGGTGCCGAGCTTGCCCGCCGTTATGGCGAGAAGCCCGTTATCGTCCACGCAATCGAGGCCCATCATGCCGATGTCGATCCCAACACGGTGCTCGACGTTCTGGTCCAGGCTGCCGATGCTGTTTCCGCTTCTCGTCCCGGCGCCCGTCGCGAGTCGGCCGAGAGCTACATTAAGCGCCTTGAGAAGCTCGAGGAGATTGCCAACTCTCATGACGGCGTCGAGCGTACCTATGCTATGCAGGCCGGTCGCGAGGTCCATGTCATGGTTCAGCCGGACAAGATTTCCGATGCCCAGTCCACGGTGCTTGCGCACGATATCGCCCATCAGATCGAGGAAGAGATGGAGTATCCCGGTCAGGTGCGCGTTGTCGTGATTCGCGAGAGCCGTGCCGTCGATATCGCTAAATAACATGAACGACGCGAACGAGCTCATCTCATTTATCGCGTCGATGTCGGGGGAGGGCAACCTTCGCGTCGAGGAAAACCTTGGCGAGGGGTATGTCCGCCTCCGCGTTTCGGAGGCCGAGCGCCGTCAGGCCAAGCATGACATTCAACATGTAGAGGACATTGTCATCGAGATGCTGCGTAATGCTCGCGATGCCGGAGCCGATAAGGTCTATCTAGCCACGACCAAGGAGGAGGGTGTTCGTACCCTCCTCTTCCTGGATAACGGTTCGGGTGTGCCGCAGGATATGCAGGAGCGTATCTTCGATGCCCGTGTCACCTCCAAGCTCGAGAGCATGAAGATGGACCGTTGGGGTGTTCACGGTCGTGGTATGGCGCTGTTCTCTATCAAGCAGAACACCGATGAGGCACGCGTTGTTACATCGGGCGTCGATTTGGGCTCAGCGTTTAAGGTGTGCGTTGACACCGATCGCTTGGCTGAGCGCGCCGACCAGTCGAGCTGGCCTCAGGCGGTTAAAGGCGAAGACGGCCGCTATGTATGCGCTCGCGGTCCTCACAACATCATTCGCGCAGCCTGCGAGTTTGCCCTTGAGGAGCTGCGCGACTGCGACGTGTATCTGGGCTCTCCGTCCGAGATCGCTGCGACCCTGTACGCCCAGGCTTCCAGTCGTCTCGATACGTCACGCCTGCTCTTTATCGATGACGAGTATGAGCTTCCGGTTATCGATCGTTTGGGTCTCGCTTCGGATGCCGAGGACTTTATCCGGATTTGCTCCGGGCTGGGTCTCGAGATGTCCGAGCGTACTGCCCATCGTATTCTGTCAGGACAGATTAAGCCCGTTCGCGGCGTGTGTGCGCGCCTGCTGCGCGAGCGCGATTCCACCTCGCATTTGCCGGCTCCAGTCGATCTTGCCAAGGACCGTCGAGGCCTCCGCATTGCCAAGGATGACATGGCACAGTTTTCGCGTGCTGTTGAGCGCGACTTCAATGACCTCGCCGCCCGGTATTACCTCAATCTGTGCGGCGACCCTAAGATTCGCGTTTCACGTGATCGCATCACTGTGACGTTCGATCTTGCCAAAGAGGAGTAGCATCTTTACCGAGTCCGCTCGGTACGATACAGTTATTGCAGTTAAAACGTACTTTTAAACGCAGGAGTTTCTTCATGGATTGCCTGAAGGTATCAAGCAAATCATCGCCCGCGTCCGTTGCCGGCGCCATTGCCGGTATGGTCAAAGATGGCGTTCCCGTCAACATTCAGTGCGTCGGTGCCGGCGCCGTCAACCAGGCCATAAAGGCCGTTGCCATTGCGCGAGGTTTTTTGATCCCTACTGGCTTTGATGTCTCTTGTGCGCCGGTGTTCTCTGACATCCTCATTAACGGGGAGTCTCGCACGGCAATCCGTCTCTCTATCTACGTTCACCAGATTAATCGGGCTGCTATGGACAATGTCGTCATGGACGACGTTAAGCCTGTTGCGTAAGCGAGTTTTCGCACGTTTTTAGCACCTTTGTGCCCCGTCGATATCATCGTTAGGATGTAAGCTCATGGACCAGCGCTTCGTACGCGATATTCTTGCCGGTAAAACCTATTTTATCCGCACATTCGGCTGCCAGATGAATCAGCACGACTCCGAGCGCGTGAGCGGTTTGCTCGATTCCTATGGCTGTCTTATGGCGCTCGATCCGGAGCATGCCGATATTGTCGTATTCATGACGTGCTGTGTGCGCGAGGCTGCCGATACGCGCCTGTACGGTCAGTGCAACTCCTGCAAGAGTCTTCCCCCTTCTCCTTCGGGCAAGCGTGTGGTCGCCGTGGGTGGCTGCATCGCTCAGCGCGATGGCGAGGGCTTGCTCACCAACGTCGATAACGTCAACGTTATTTTTGGTACGCATTCGATTGCGCACGTGGCTGAGCTTATCGCCGAGGCGTTTATGGATGGCAAGCGCCATATCCGCACGAATGAGCATGAAGATACGGACGCCATGAGTATGCCGTGGCATCGCGAGACGCAGTATCATGCATGGGTGCCCATCATGACGGGCTGCAACAACTTCTGCACGTACTGCATCGTGCCGTACGTCCGTGGTCGCGAGAAGAGCCGCCCCTTCGAGGAGATTGTCGACGAGGTGACGGGTCTGGTGCGTCAGGGTGTGCGCGAGATTACGCTGCTGGGACAAAACGTAAACTCCTACGGTCGCGATCTCTTTGGCAAGCCGCGCTTTGCCGACCTGCTGCGCGCCGTGGGTGATACGGGCGTCGAGCGTATCTTCTTTACTTCTTCGCACCCCAAGGATTTGCTTCCCGAGACCATCGATGCTATGGCCGAGACACCTGCCGTTATGCCGCAGCTTCACCTAGCCGTCCAGTCGGGTTCCACGCGCATCCTTAAAGAGATGAATCGTCGGTACACGCGCGAGGATTATCTGGGCCTGGTCGATCGCATTCGTAACCGTATGCCCGAAATTGCGCTTTCGACCGATATCATTGTGGGCTTCCCGGGCGAGACCGAGGAAGACTTTGAGCAGACGCTCTCGCTTGCCGAGACGGTGCGCTATGCCCAGGCCTACACGTTTATTTACTCCAAGCGCGCCGGTACCCCGGCAGCTGAGATCTATGATCCCACCCCGCATGAGGTTATCCTTGAGCGCTTTAACCGTCTGGTCAAGGTTATCGAGACGACGGCATACGAGTATAACCAGGGCGAGCTTCACACCGTGGTGCCTGCGCTTATTGAGGGCACGAGCAAGAAAAACGACGCTGTCCTTCTTGGTAAAAGTCCTAAGAACCAGACAGTGCATGCGCCGATTCCCGCTGGCTATAGCATCGATCAGCTTATCGGCAAAATCGTCGACGTCGATGTGGATGTCGCCAAGACGTGGTATCTGTCTGGCTCCGTTGTGGGTGAGCCTCGCTAATGGTTTCCCCCGGCACAAACCTTTCTGCCGTAGCGATCGTCGGTCCGACGGCGGTCGGCAAGAGTGATGTTGCCGACCGCCTGGCTGCTCGTCTGTCGTCTGAAGTGTTATCGTGTGACGCGATGCAAATCTATCGCGGTATGGATATCGGTACGGCCAAGATGATGCCCGAGGAGTGCTCGGTGCCCCTGCGCCTTGTCGATATCGTGGACCCGGGCGTCGCGTATTCTGCTGCGCTCTATCAGTCTGATGCCCGGGCGCATATCGAGCGTTTGCTTGGTGAGCAACGGCTTCCGGTCTTTTGCGGCGGTACGGGCTTGTATCTAAAGGCTGCACTCGATGAAATGGATTTTCCTTCAGGAGAGCTCGAGGACGAACGTCGCTCGGGTTATCAGGAGCTTGCCGAGCGTATTGGCGAGGAAGCATTGCATGCCCTGCTTGCCGAGCGTGATCCGGAATCGGCTGCCGTGATTCATCCCCATAACGTGCGCCGCGTGATCCGTGCGCTCGAGATGCACGATGACGGTGTGTCGTATGCCCAGCAGAAGTCGAAATTCAGCGTTCCACGTGAGCGTTATCATGCCTTGTGGTTTGGTCTGACGCGTAGCCGTGAAGTGCTGTATGAGCGCATTAACCTGCGTGTCGACCTTATGTTTGAGCAGGGGCTGGTTGATGAGGTCCGTGGCCTTATGGACCAGGGCCTGGGTGATGCACTCACGTCGATGCAGGCAATAGGTTACAAAGAGATTATTGATGCCTTGCGAGGCGCTATTACCATGGATGAGGCCCGCGAGCTTATCAAGATGCGCTCACGTCGCTATGCCAAGCGCCAACTTTCCTGGTTTAAGCGTGACGATCGCATCGTGTGGTTCGATATGGATGAGTTTACGATCGATGAGGTCGTCGATGATATCTACCGTCGTATCGAGGCTGCCTAATGGCACGTTTTCCCTTGGTTCCCACGGCGCCTGAACCTGAGCGTGCCGTCTTGGTTGGTGTTGAGTGGCGCGATAACGCCTGGCCGCTCGACCGTTCGCTCGACGAGCTCGAGCGCTTGGCTCACACTGCTGGAGCCCAATGCGTGGCACGCTTGTCTCAGCGTCTGGTTAAACCTTATCCCAAATCGTTTATCGGCTCCGGTAAGGTCGAGGAGCTATGCGGTTTGGTGCATCGTATGGATGCGGATGTTGTAATCTTCGACGACGACTTGACTCCTTCACAGCAGTCCTATCTTGAGAAAGCCGTGGGCGAACCGGTCAAGATTATTGACCGTACGGCGTTGATTTTGGATATCTTTGGCCTGCATGCCCAGACGCGTGAGGGTCGCTTACAGGTCCAGCTGGCTCAGTTGCAGTATCTACTGCCCCGTCTGCGAGGTATGTGGAGCCACCTTGCTAAGGAACAGACGCGTGGCGGCATTGGATCGCGTTTTGGCCAGGGCGAAAGCCAGCTCGAGGTCGACCGTCGCCTGATTCGCGACAAGATCGCTGCGCTTCGCCGCGAATTGAAACAGGTTGAACAACGTCGTGATGTGCAATCGAAAAGCCGTATTGAATCGCCGGCGTTTCGCGTAGCGTTGGCTGGCTACACCAATGCCGGTAAGTCGACGTTGCTTAATCGATTGACGGGATCCACGGTACTTTCGCAGGATAAGCTGTTTGCCACGCTCGATCCTACGACGCGTTCGTATCGTTTACCCGGTGGCCGTGGCATGACGATCACTGATACCGTTGGCTTTATTCAAAAGCTGCCCCATGGCCTGGTCGACGCGTTTAAATCTACGCTTTCCGAGGTGCTCGGCGCCGATTTGGTTCTTAAAGTTGTGGATGCTTCCGATGAGGATTACGAGCGTCAGCTTGAGGCGGTTGATCGTGTCCTTGACGAGATTGGTGCCGGTGAGCGCCTGACGCTTACCGTGTTCAATAAAATCGATCTGCTCGATAGCGTCGACCGCTTGAGCTTTCGCCGGCGCTATCCCGAGGCGGTATTGTTCTCGGCTCAGACGGGTGAGGGCCTTGATGACTTAGTCGATCGCATCGCTCGTGAAGCGGCCGCTACGGACGTGTTGCTCTCGGCCGATATCCCGTATCGAGAGGGCGCGTTAATCACGCTCGTGCACGAACAGGGAACCCTTCTGCACGAGGAATACCTCGAGGACGGCGTTCGTATTGTGGCAAAGCTTCCAGCCCGTATCGCACCGCGTCTCGAGCGTTATCGAACAGAGTAAATCAGCTCCAGTACACCCAAGATAACCGGTTGATGAAGCAGGTAGAACGGCAGCGCATGGCGCCCGAGACTTGCGAGCGCCGGGATGGGATTCGCATAGGCCCATCCCGGCGCCTCATAGTTTGCTTCCTGAGTCGTGTGGGCGGCAAAGAAGCCTGCAAGGTACATAAATAAGAATGGTATGACTGGATAGTAATCACCAGAGACAAAGTCTGGACTTGGGAAACCCAGCCAAGCTAAATAGGGGATAGGATAAACCGTTTTAGGAATGCTCCAGGTAAGGGTAAAAAGTGTGAGGCAAATTGCTATACCCCATACCGACGGCACTTTAACGATCACCGGACGCGCGAGCGCGACAATGGCGGTGCAGGCCGCCATGCAGAACATGATGCCGAAGTTCACCGAGTCATCGACTGAGACGAGCGTCGTCGCGACCCATACAACAAAAGCGGCAGCGGCATATTTGACGGCACGCTTGATGTTGTTGCGCGAGAGGGTGCACATCCAGCCGGCAATAAACAAAAATACCCAACTGATGTTGGCACGCCAGATGTCTTGGAAGATGGTCTGAGTAAACCAGGGCATATCCCAACCATAAAGATAGGCAAGATCGTAGCAAGCATGAAATCCTGCCATCGACAGCATGGTAAATCCGCGAATGGTATCAAAGACCGTGATGCGGTTTTGCATTACGAGAACCGGCGCATCAATCCAACGACCTTGCCCAGGATCGTCGGATTTGTCGCATAGATGGGCTCCATGGTGTCGTTTTCGGGCTGCAAGCGAACTCGTCCCTGCTCCTTGTAGAACGTTTTGACCGTTGCGGAGCCATCGATCATGGCCACAACGATCTCGCCATTCATGGCGCTCTTCTGTTCGCGAACGATGATATAGTCGCCGTTAAGGATACCGACGTTAATCATCGAATTGCCGTGGACCTCGAGGATAAAAGACCCCTGGTCCGTTGCGATCTCGGTCGGGATGGTAAAGGTGTCCTCGATATTCTGCTCGGCAAGGATGGGGATCCCTGCGGCGACACGGCCCACGAGGGGTAGCGATACGGTTCCGCGGGGTGCCGCGGGCTCATCGGACTTTGAGATGGAGACGGAGGCTCCGTCCTCGTCAAAGAGCTCTAGGGCACGAGGCTTGGTGGCGTCACGTTTGAGCAGGCCGCGTGCTTCCAGTGCGGAGAGATGTGCATGTACGGTGCTAGGGGAGGAAAGACCCACAGCCGAAGCCATCTCACGCACGCTGGGCGGATAGCCCTTTTCCTGCTGATACTCCTTGATGAAGTCGTAAATCTGCTGCTGTCGCTTGGTAATTTTGCGAGCCATCAGGGATTCCTCTCTACCTAACCCAAACAAATGTTCTATGTTTGCTTGACAGGAACAACTGTTCGAAGATAATAATAACCGAACACTCGTTCCCGCGCTAGACTTTTTTGTCCTCGCGGCTTGATAAAACAGTTCTCGTCAAAAACGCGAGAGGAGAACATGATGAATGCAACGGATATGGTCCAGGGAAACCTCGCCCTTAAGCTCGAGACGCCTGCGGCGCCGGCTTTCACGGTTGTCAAAGGCGGCCGATCTGGTTTTCAAACACTGCCTGGCAAGCCCGTCCGAAGCCAGTGCGTCGCCACGACTTCGGCCCCCGTTGCTCTGAAGGCCTCGACGATTGTCGCCCTGGCCGTTGCTCTCACGCTCTTCTTTGTACTTGCTACCTCGATCTTCAGCGCTCGTCACGCCGCATATGCCGAGTCGGCATCTAACGTTACCTATGAGACCGTCCGTGTTCAGTCTGGCGATTCCTTGTGGTCGCTTGCTCAGGAGCATTCCGTTGACGGTCTTTCTACGCAGGAGACTTCTGACATAATTCGCAGTGTCAATCATCTGGAGCATGGGTCACTCGATGCGGGTGACGTTCTTAAAGTTCCTGCGCGTTCGTAAGATTTAAACTCCGGCACATGGTACCCTTGTTATCGTTTTGGAGGAGGTACCATGCGCTGTCCCAGATGCGGCAATGCACATACCCGTGTTGTCGATTCCCGTATGCAGGAATCTAATAACACCATTAAACGCCGCCGTGAATGTTGTTCGTGCAACTATCGCTTCACAACATTCGAGCGATGCGAAGACCCCATCGAGGTCATCAAATCTGACGGGTCAAGGCAGCGGTTCGATCGCAATAAGCTGCTGGTCGGCTTAATGCGCGCTACGATTAAGCGCGACATCGACACGAAAAAGCTCAATGAGCTCATCGATGACATCGAGGTGGAGCTGCGTTCCCGTACGCTGACGGCTGTTACGTCCCACGACCTGGGCGACATGGTGCTTAAGCGCCTGGCCAAGATCGACAAGGTGGCCTACATTCGCTTTGCCTCGGTCTATCGCGATTTCAAAGACATCGATGAGTTTTTGCAAGAGCTCGACAAGCTAAGGTGATTTTATGTCCAACATTACAGTCAACATTAAGCGTCTCGACCCTACGATCGAGCTTCCCAAATACGCCCATCCCTCAGATGCCGGTTTGGACCTCCGTGCCAATGAGGACTGTACCCTTAAGCCCTTCGAGCGACGCTTGGTCTCTACTGGTCTTGCGATCGCGCTGCCCGATGGATACGCTGGCTTCGTTCAGCCTCGCAGTGGCCTGGCTATTAAGCAGGGTCTGTCTATAGTTAACACTCCTGGCCTCATCGACGCCCACTACCGAGGAGAACTCAAAGTCATCCTTATCAACCTGGATCCATCCAATGAAATCCAGATCAACAAGGGTGACCGAATCGCTCAACTCGTCATCCAAGAAGTTCCCACGGTCAATCTCGTGGAGGTAGACGAACTAGACGAAACGGACCGAGGCAACGGAGGCTTCGGCTCCAGCGGCGTCGCCTAGTTGCTTCCGTCCGCTCACCCGTGGGAGGGCCCTATATATCATCCCATGCTCAAACATTCTCGCTGCGCTGCGAAACTGCGCGTGGGACGATATATAGGGCCCTCCCACGGGTGAGCTACGTTTGTATGCTTGTAACTACCGTGCCTCTTCGCTGGAAGCTGATAGCATTAATCAATTTGTAAGCCGGTGCGACAAGGGAGTTTCTCCTTTGTCGCACCGGCTTTCTAGTCGGATTGCAATTTGTTTTCAAGCAGGAAACCTCTCGTCCGGGACTCACCCATATCGTTCCACGCGCAGTTTCGCAGCGAGCGCAGCGAAGCGAGAATGTTTGAGCATGGAATGATATGGGTGAGTCCCGGACGGGTGGGATTAGTGCGCCCTGCGAAGCGAGAATGTTTGAGCATGGAATGATATGTGTGAGAAGCGGGCGGGAGGGATACGAGCGCGCAGCGAGAATGTTTGAGCATGGAATGATATATGGGCGGCTCCCGCCGAGCAGCGGACTTTCGCCTAGCGGATATGCGCGGGTTTTCCGCCCCAGTAGAAGCGGCAGAAGGCTCGTTTGCGCTTTTGGGGCTTGCCTGCAAGTTCCATAGTTGCGATGGCGATGTCCTCGGCCGCGTGTGGACGGCGTAGCACTTCGCCATTGATGAGCAGTGCCTTGAGCGACTCGGGATGATCGTGGAGATGGCGCAGCGTCACGATGAGCTCGCGTGCGGTGGTGACATGCATGCTGGCGCCCAAGTCGGTGAGCATGGTGGTGTTGGCCTTTTCCTGGCCATAGGACTTGCCCAACAGAATCATCGGCAGGTGTGCACACAAGCATTCGGTAACAGTGAGTCCGCCCGATTTGAGAATTGCCAGATCGCAGCCGTGCATGAGCGCTGCCATGTCATTGACATAGTCAAGAACCGTGACGTTTTCGAGTTTCATGGCTTCGAAGAGCGTTTTCAGGCGCGTGGCGTATTCCGTGTCCTTGCCCGGCAAAAAGACAAAGTGCATATCCTCGAAGCTACGGAGGAAGGGGAGGGTGTGGTCCATCGCCGCGCGAAAGCGAACGTACGGTTGAGGCAAACTGGCGCCGGCCATTACCAGCACAATGGTCTTGTCGATAGGGAGATTGAACTTCTCGAGTTCTTCCTCACGATTGTAATCCGTGTCAAATCCAGCGCGAATAGGGATGCCCGTAATGCGTATCTTTGCCTCGGGAACCTTGCGTGGGCGGAGCGTCTCGGCCATAAACTCGTTTGCCACGCAGAATAAGTCAGTGTCCTTATGGGGCCACCAGCCCTCGACTTCGTAATCGGTCGGCACGCAAATGACGGGATAGTCGATGCCCGTAATGACGCGCGCACCAACTGCAACGTTGGCTGCCGTGATATGTGTGGCGACCACGGCAATAGGCCTACGAGTGCGAACGTATTCGTTAAATGCGGGGAACATAATGCGCGACCATGCCGTGCCGCCGCCCCAAAGCAGGTGTCCGGTAAGGGTATATCGCCAGGTCAAGTCATAAATTGGGCGTGTGGTGCCGGTAAACGATGCGGCCGTTTTGTTGCCGTCGAATTTTATGCGTCCAAAATCGAGGATATCCAAGACCTCAATCTCGACATCCTGCGGTATGCCCTTGGTGCCGCGTATAAGCTCGAATGCTTGTGCGATAGCATTGGCTGCCGCTTTGTGTCCCGAACCAACCGATGCGTGGACAATGGTCACTAAGGGCTTTTGTGCGGGTGACGGCATCAATTGCTCCGATTGGGGGGCGCTTTGCGTGGGCAGGGGAGCGTCATTGCCCATCTGCGTTTGATCCATCGATAACTCCCCTTCATCGTTGTTTCGCAAAGAATCATTGTAGTGCATGACTGTCATGTTCTCCTAAATTTGGGTATGAGCGCAAAGAACGCCAATGTTTCGACAGGAGGTCTCTTCATGACTACCAATCAGCCGATCGATGTTGCGATTATCGGCGGCGGCCCAGCGGGCTATGCTGCAGCCATTTATGCGTCGCGCTCCAACCTAACGACGACCGTGATTGAGCAAGGCATGTCGGGAGGACAGATCGCCACAACCAATGAGGTCGAAAACTATCCGGGCATTCCGCTCTTGAGCGGCGCCGAACTCGGCGAGCGTTTTCAGCAGCATGCAGAGGGCCTGGGTGCGCAGGTCGTATGGAGCATGGTGACGGGTATCGATTACGATGCGAATGCGGCGCTGTTTACGGTGCATCACGATACGGGCGACACGATGGCTTCAAGCGTTATTGCCTGCATGGGCGCCACGCCGCGCTCTGCTGGTTTTGTTGGCGAGGATACGTATCGCGGTCGCGGCGTTTCGTATTGTGCGACGTGCGATGGCATGTTCTTTCGTGGCAAACAGGTCTTTGTCATTGGCGGCGGTAATGCTGCCTGCGAGGAAGCCCTGTTCTTATCAGAAATTGCCAGCAGCGTGACCATCGTCTTGCGCCGCGATCAGTTCCGTGCTCCCGATGGCGTGGTTCAAAAGGTGCTCGCTAAAGATAATATTTCTGTTAGGTACCAAACTAGTATTGTGGAGCTATCGGGCGAGGTCATGCCTACAACTATCACGTTTAAGGACAACGCCACCGGTGATACCTATTCCGAGTCCTTCGATCCAGGTTCGTTTGGCATCTTTGTCTTTGCCGGAACACAGCCCCATACCGAGCTTGTACAGCATCTGGTGGATCTGGCGCCTGACGGCGGTATCGTTACCGACGACTCGATGGCCACGTGCACGCCGGGTTTGTTTGCTGCCGGCGATATCCGTTCCAAGCGTTTACGCCAGGTTGTGACCGCCGTTTCGGACGGAGCCATAGCGGCTACCAGCGCATACGCCTTCTTACGAGGATAAGTACGATAATATATCTTATGTAAGGTTGCTATCTTTATACAAAGTGGTTGGACGCTGCGCCAATGTGCTGTCCAACCACTTTTACTTAGCGGCTATGTGGTATGCAAAACTAGATAATCTAGAATACAATATAGAAAACGAACGGAGGTCTCTTATGAACCACGTCAAACATGTTATCCCGATGTCCGATACATCGGTCAGCATTAAGCCGGAGGATATTCAGCCGACGGTGCTGCCGGATGCATTTATTCAGTCCGATATGGTGGGCAAACTCAATGTGTTGAGCCTGCCGCGCTATGACCAGCTGCCCAATGTAACGCTCTATCGCGATCAGGTTATTGAATATGTTGCGCTGTGGATGGAGCCGCTTTCGATTTGCGTAGAGCAGCCCGTTATCACACCTTCGATGATCAATAACTACGTAAAGGTCGGCCTCGTTCCTGCTCCGGTTAAAAAGCAGTATGGCCGTGAGCAGATTGCGCGTCTCATCGCCATTTGTATCTTTAAACAGGTGCTGCCCATCGCTGCGGTTCAGGCGCTCTTTAATATTCAGCGCTTGAGCTACGACGCTCCGACGGCTTTCGATTATGTAGTCGATCAACTTGAGGCATCGATTCGAGCGGCTTTTTCCCTTGAGCAGACTCCCGTGCCCGATACCGCACATCAGGTTACGCGTGAATCGCTGCTTGTACGCAGTGCGGTTTCTTCCTTCGTTTCGAAGGCGTACCTGATGAGCTACCTCAAGTTCAATGGGTTTAATAGCTAGGCGACGTATAACGCGGGCGGGATAAAGAGCCATCAGTCACTTTGTCCCGTCCGCGTTTTTGCTTGGTTGAGCTTTATTGGCCCGAAGCCATGCCCATGCCGTAGCCGATGATGAGACCATGCATCTCGGCGTAATAGGAATCTAGGCCGTTGCAGGGCATGATGATAGTCTTGGAGCCTGGCCAGTGCTCCACAATGCGGTCGGCAAGCGCCTGGGCTCCAGCTTCGTTCTCAACGTGATCGATGATGACCTCGCCGCCCGTGAAACCCTCGGCCGCCATGGTGTCGACAATCTTGGTGAGCATCTTCTTTTCGCCTCGCGTATGCCCAACGAGTTCAATTTCGCCCGCTTCGCTCGCCGTGCCCAAAATGCGGATGTTGAGCTTGTTGGCAATAACACCGGCCGCCTTGGGGATACGTCCGGCCTTCGCAAGGTTTTCGTAATTGCATAAACTAAAGAGGATTTTGCTGTTCTGCTCCAAGCTATCGAAGTAGGCGCAGGCTTCCTCAAAGGAGGCATCCGGTTTACTTGCAAGATAGCGATCAAACAGTAAGAAGATCAGGTCCATCTTGCCGCCTGCTGCGCGCGAATTAACCAGGTGAATCTTACGATTGGGCTCTTCGGCAAGCACCATGTCACGCGCAGTGGCCGCGGCATTGTAGCTTCCCGAGACGCCCTCGGAGATGGGCATGCAGATCGTCTTGTCGGCGAGCTTAAAGAGCTCAGCCCACTCCCCTACGCTTGGGCAGGAGCTCGATGATGCGCTGGATTCCGATTGAATGGCAACATTAAGCTCGTGAACATCGAGCGAGAGATCGTCGACAAATTCACGCTCCCCCACTCGGATCTTAAGGGGTGCAAATGCAAAGGTGGTATGAGGTGCGGTTGGTTGCCAATCGCGAAGATTGCAGCTCGAATCTGAGATGAGTGCCCAGCTCATTGAGGGTCCTTTCTAGTTGTTCCTCAACAATTATAGCTATCTTTTGGATAGATGCTGCGCATATCTAGTATTCAAAACTAGATTGTAGTTTACACACAAAATGGGCGGTCGAGATAAAACAATGGACCTCGCTCCCAAAGGATACGAGGTCCACTTTCGTTAGCTGAGTTAAAACACTTAATAGCGAACGAAAATATAATTGTTGTTCATGCCAGCGGCAACGGAGCTGATGATAACGCCCGTGCTGTAGTCGGAAGCATGGATCATCTGGCCGTTACCAATGTAGATGCCGGTGTGGTAAGAGTTAACCACGACGTCGCCCGGCTGAGGATCAGAAACACGGGGCCAACCCATGAAGGTGCCGGTAGTGCCCAGGCGACAGTAGCGACCGGTGAGGCAGTAGCTTACAAAGCCGGAGCAGTCAAAGCTGTTCGGGCCAATACCGCCCCAGGAATAAGCGCAACCAAGCTTGCTATAAGCGCGAGAGACAACGCTGCCGCCGTCAACGGACTGGCTCGGCGCGGAAGGGGCCGGTGCCGGGGCGGGCGTGGAGGGCTGCGGCGTGGGAGCAGGAGCGGGCGCGGGCGCAGGCGTGTTGCCGCCGCCGTTGTTGGTCGTACCGCCACCATTGTTGGTGTTCTCGGTCGTACCGGCGGTGTCGTTGCTCACCGTGGCCTTTTCGGCGGTGCTGGCATTTATGCCAGCCTGCAGCGCGGCGTTCGCCTCGGCCTCGGCAGCAAGCTCGGCCTGCAGCTGTGAATCCAGGGAGTTCACGACACTCTGGGCCTCAGCCTGCTGGGCGTTGAGTTCGTCGACCTTCTTCTGCGTCGCGGCGACGTTCTTCTCCTGCTCGGCCTGCTTATCGGTGAGCTGCTGCTTAAGGTCCTTGACCTCCTGAATGGTCTGGGCCTGCTTGTCGGAAACCTTGCCGTAGTAGAACAAACGGTTGAGCATATCGCCCAGATCGTCGACGCCCGTCAGAACCTGAAGGAGACTCAGACCGCCGGTCTTGTACTCACCGGCAACGTAGCTCGAAAGCTTTGCCTGGCCCTCGGCAATCTCTTGCTGCTTTTGCGTGATCTCGCCTGCAGTCTGATCAAGCTCCTGCGTCTGAGCGGAGAGTTCTTCATGAATTTGCTGGGTTTGCGTACCGATCTGCTCGAGTTTGGTACGAGCGGCGGCAAGATCGGACGCGGTATCGGCATAGGCAGGAGCCGCGAGGCCCAAGCCCAAAACACAAGCGAGGGTTGCCGTAGCTGCGCAGCGTGCCATGTTTTTGTGCGTGTTTGCTGTGCGCATGGAGCTTCCTTTCCAGTATCTAATGGTAGCGGCTAGTTCACCGTTACCAGGCTAAAGAGCTCAACGTCCTCGTTAGAAGGCGTGAGCTTCTTGCGCGGGTTGAGAAACGCAAGCTCAAGGATACAACCATAACCTACGAGCTTTGCGCCCATATCTCGCACTAGTTTACCTGTTGCCTCAACGGTTCCGCCTGTCGCGACCAAGTCGTCCAGAATCAACACGGTATCTTTAGAGCTGATGGCATCGACGTGAATCTCAATCGAATCGGTTCCATACTCGAGCTCGTATTCCTGGCTAACGGTCTTACGTGGCAGTTTTCCCGGTTTACGTGCAGGAACAAAGCCCGCGCCGAGTGCCACGGCAACAGGCACGCCTACCATAAAACCGCGAGCCTCGGGTCCTACAACCTTAGTGATGCCCATACCGGAGAAATGCTCCGTTAGCGCGTCGACCATGGCTTTAAGCGCTTCGGGATTGCTAAAGAGCGGCGTGATGTCCTTAAAGACGACTCCGGGCTCGGGATAGTCGGGGATGTCGACGATGTGAGATTCGAAGTCGTACATGGTGTGACCTTTCATGGGAGGCTGGTTTGTAGAAGCGTTTATTTGTCCGCGCTGGCGGTGCCGGTGTGCGAGGGGGCGACAACCTTAAGCGGCTGCACGAGGGATTCCTCGCGCACGGGGACCGCGGAGGCAGATGCCTCTTCGCTTTTGGCCTTGGTTGATTCGGAGCGTGCGATCTCCTCATCGAGGGCATCGATATCGGCGTCCTCGACTACGGCGTTGAGTGACTCAAATACGCGGTTCTTGAGCAGCGCAGTATGCACGCCCTCGGTGAGGTCATGCAACTTCTTAAACGCGCGTTCGAGCTTGGCATCGCGTTCGTCATCGGAGGTGTCCATGCCAAGCATACTCACGAGCACTTGCTCGAACATCGAAGACTCGCGGTTGGCGGATGATACGTACTGACGAAGGTTTCGCGGCTCGATATGAAAGCGTGACAGCTCGGAACAGTAGCGGATAATCGGAAAATCGCGCCCGTCGACGAGCTCGCGGTTCTGCGGACTCTTGATAATGCGAATAAGGTCGTTTTCGGCCAAGGAGCGAATAAACGAGATCTCGACGCCCAACATATCCGGAATGGTCTCGATGGGGTGCAGCTTTTGCTTGGTTTCCTTGGGCTCCGTCTTGAGCGGAACATCGGACAGCAGGCCCACCTCGTAGGCAAGCGTGGAGAGATCTGTAGCGTTTTCCAGGCGTTGCTTGATCACGTTGAGCGGCATGTAGCGCGTCTTCTGCAGGTGCAGAATGACCTCTAGACGGTCAACGTCCTCCTTGGAGTATTGGCGATACCCCTTAGGCGTACGATGAGGGGTGATGAGCCCCTCATCTTCTAGAAATCTAATTTTTGAGTTCGAAAGATCGGGGTATGCGCCTCGAAGTAAATTGACGACCTGGCCGATACTCAGATAGTTGCGTTCGGCCATGCCCTACTCACCGGTTTCGATGCGCTCCGGCGTGCTCTCGTGGTAGATGAGCGTAAACGTACCGATCTGGACGGAAGATCCGTCGTGCAGCGGGGCGGCATTGACGATGGCGCCATCAACCCACGTGCCGTTGAGCGAGCCTAAGTCCTCGATGCGAGCAGCCAGACCCTCGCGAATAATGCGTGCGTGGCTACGCGATACGGTCATGTCATTGAGGAAAATGCCGTTTGCCGGATCGCGGCCAATGGTGGTCACATCATCCTCGAGTTCAAAGGCAGCACCGGTCTGCGGCCCCTTGACAATAGACAGAACGGGGGCAGTGATGCGAACGTTCGCCATAAGATCGGGAACGGTAACGTCGCTCGAAGGCACACGGAAGACGCAGGTTGCGTCGGCAGTCTTATCGTTTTGAGGCATATTGTTAACCATGTTGTCCATGACAACCCCTAACTTAACGCGGACATGCCGCAAAGAATGAACTGTACGTAATAATACCCCAATGGCTTAGTCTTCGATTTCGGGGTTAAGAAAGTCGACGTCTTCGTCCTCTGGATGCGCAACAGCCTGTTTAATGGCCGCTCCACCCTTAATGGAATAGATGACAGCGGTGACCATGGAGAAGATGACGCCGCCATACACAAAGAAGATGCCGAGCGGTACCGAGCTGCCGTTGAGGCCCGGGAAGGCCGTGAACGTGGCGGGCAGCAGATGCCAGCCGTCCACGACGGGAAAGCCAAGCAGCATGAGCGAGAAGCCGGTCATGAGCAGCGCCGTGGCAATCTTGCCGGGAAACACTACGTCGATGGGGCGGCGGTGGTAGTGGCGCACGATGAGCGTGCCGATGCCCAGGTAGATATCGCGCCCAATGATGAGCACGCAGACCCAGATGGGAAGCTCGCCGCGAACCACGAGACCTAAAACTCCTGTAAATAGCAGCGCACGGTCGCAGATGGGATCCATAACCTTGCCGAGCCACGAGACCGTTTTAGTCATGCGGGCAATCTGACCGTCCATCCAGTCGGTGGAAGCCGCGATGGCATAGATGACAATGGCGACGACACGGTTGTTGTCCGTCACAAACAGGTACAGGAAGACCAGCGTGAGGATCAGGCGCGTGAAGGTTATGAAATTGGAGATCGTGAAAATCTTATTCGACGGGTAATCGGAGGTGCCGATAAGCTCCTTTTTGATCTTCTTTTTGATGCCCACAGGACTCCCCCGCTGGTAAACGACAAAACTCTCGATACTATACCCGTTCTGGCGATGTCTATCCAGCGCGAGCATAGAGAGTCCAGACATGTGGAGGACGGTATCGGCCGGGATGTTTATCGCACTAGCGTACATCAGCCTCCGAACATGTCGAAAAATGTTGTTTTTGGAGGCTGTTGTACAGGTTTTTGTTGCGCAGACGTATTGAACGTGAAAGTCGTTGACTCTTCGTTGCTGTAAGCAATTGCTTAAAACAAAAAAGGTCAGGCACTAGGTGCCTGACCTGCAAACTTCTGGTCGGGACGACTGGATTCGAACCAGCGACCCCTTGACCCCCAGTCAAGTGCGCTACCAAGCTGCGCCACGTCCCGAAGCTTTTGTTTGTTGCTCTGCTCTCGCTCGCAACAGGGAGTATAGTAACCCGAAACTTTGTCCTTGTGCAAGAACTTTTTTACAAATTTTGAAGCAAGTCTAAAATTGTATCTGCGAGCTGGGGTTTTGTTAGTACGGGAAGTTCTTGCGTGCCCGCTGTACTCACTATCCAGGCCTTGTTGGTATCGGTCCCAAAGCCCGAATCGGCGCGCGAGACATCGTTGGCGATAATGGCATCGCAACCCTTGCGCACGAGTTTGCGCTGCGCGTACTCCACGACGTTATCGGTCTCGGCCGCAAAGCCGATCACACGGCGATCGCCCTTTTGGCGTGAGAGTTCGGCCAGGATGTCAACGGTCTCGACGAGCTCAATTCGATCCAGGCGCTCGTTGGCCTTTTTGAGTTTATGGTCCGCCGGGGCCGCAGGCGTGTAGTCGGCGACGGCGGCGGCACAAATGGCCGCGTCGGCCGTCTGGAAGGCGCTCAGCGCAGCATGGAGCATTTCCGAGGCGGTTTGTACGCGCACGCACGCTACATCGCAGGGAACGTCGAGCGATGTCGGCCCCAGCACGAGCGTGACGGCGGCACCGCGGCGCGCGGCCTCCCCCGCCAGGGCGATACCCATCTTGCCCGATGAACGGTTGCCAATGAAGCGCACGGGGTCGATCGGCTCGTGCGTGGGGCCGGCGGTGATCACGATGCGCTTGCCCACAAGGTCCTGAGGAGCGGGGTCGAGCAGCTTGCAGACGGACTCGACGATGTCCTCGGGCTCGCTCATGCGTCCCGTGTCCACATCGCCGCAGGCAAGGTAGCCGCTACCCGGACCCACAACGTGGACACCGCGCTCACGCAGCGTGGTTATGTTTGCCTGCGTGGCCGGCGCCTTCCACATGCCATTGTTCATGGCCGGCGCGACCACGATAGGACGCGGCGTGGCAAGCAGCGTGGTGGAGATGAGGTCATCGGCGATGCCGTTGGCCATCTTGGCGATGATATTGGCCGTCGCGGGCGCCACGACCACCAAGTCGGGCTCCTGCGCCAGCGAGATATGGTGGATGGGGTCGGAGGGGTCGTCGAACAGACCCACGGCGACCGGCTCGCCCGTGAGCGCGCGAAAAGTGAGCGGGCCTACAAACTCGGTGGCATGCTCGCTCATAACGACCTTGA
Source organism: Collinsella sp. SGI.180 (assembly GCF_050313455.1). NCBI lineage: Bacteria > Bacillati > Actinomycetota > Coriobacteriia > Coriobacteriales > Coriobacteriaceae > Collinsella > Collinsella sp. SGI.180. The sequence goes on along the minus strand of NZ_JBNPLL010000003.1, from coordinate 23,205 downwards.
CGCGGGCGCCGCGCTTTTGCAGCAGGCGCACGATATTGCACGACTTATAGGCGGCGATCCCGCCGGTAATGCCCAGCAGGATCGTTTTTCCCTCAAGTTGCATTGAATTGTCGGGTGCCGTCGTCATTGTTAGGCTTCCTTGTTGGGGAGCACGAGCAGGCGGTGGCAGTACGGACAGTGCGTAATCTCACTACCGTCGTGGTTGAGGTCGCTCATGGACGACGCCTGCAGCGCGGTGTGGCAGACCGTGGGGATGTTGCCCTTAATGGTCTCGACGGCCAGGCCGCGGAACTGCTTGAGCAGACGCTCGTAGTCGGTGAGCACGTCGGTCGGCAGCGTGGCGGCAAGCGCGGTGCGCTCCTTGGTGGCGGCATCAATCTGGGCCTGCAGGTCGGCGGCCTTGGCACGGGCGGCCTTGGTGTCGGCCTTCACGCCCTCCTCGAATTTGGCGATGATGGCCTGCGCGCGAGCCTCACGGTCGAGCGCCTCCTTGTGGGCGACAACGACATCCTTGCGGGTGTGCTCAATCTTGTCCAGTCGCTTGGCCAGGGTGGCGAGCTCGTTTTCCAGATCCTGGACCTCGCGGTAGTCAGAGCCGTCGAAGTGGCGTTTCTTGGCGGCCTCGATGGCGTTGTTGGTCTGGATCTCGGTGGTGTTGAGATCGTCCAGCTCAATGTCGAGGTCCTTGCGCTGAGCATAGAGCTTGGTCATTTCGGACTTAAGCTTTACATAGGTTTTGCGCTTTGAGGCGAGCTCCTTGAGCTCCGGCATATTGGCAAGTTCGCTCTTGTTGCGGGCGAGCTCCAAATCGATCTGTTGCAGCTTGAGTAGCGTAGCGCCGGCGCTCATAAGTTCTCTCCTTTTGTCACAGTCCACCATTGGCAAGGGTTCAGTATTTTAATCGCATGACGGGGGTCGACCCCGGCGTCAACCGCAGAGTTCATCAAGATATCCACGAACGGCTCCTCGGAGCGGTCGTGGCCGAGCAAGATCACGCTCAGCCCGCGCAAGGCAAGATCTTGCGCCACGTGATAGCCCGCCTCTCCCGTCACGATGACATCCGCACCGGCGGCGATGGCAAGCTCGCCAAAGTCGCCGAGGGAGCCGCCCAGAATAGCGACGGTGCGGCACGGGCGCTCGGCATCGCCCCATACGCGTGGGTCGCTGCCAAAGGCCGTGGCAGCACGGGCGGCAAGATCGCGCAGCGTGCACGGGTCGTTGAGTGTCGCAAAAACTCCCAGGCCGCAGGCCTTGGGGTCGTCCACGTGCTCCAGCGAGCTATCGGGCACGGCGTCCAACAGCTTACTTAGGCAGATGCGTGCCTCGTGCGAGCGGTCCAGGTTGGTGTGGAGCGAGATAATGCTCACCCCGCAGCGGGCCGCCTCGTAGAGCGCCGCGCTGCACTGGGGGCGCGTTGCGCTGGGCGGGCAAAACGACTCGGGCGCCTTGATGTAGACGGGATGATGCGTGAGCAACACGTTGGCTCCGGCTTTCAAGGCGCGCTGCACGTTGTCCCTGGTAGCGTCAAGCGCGCAGGCAACGCCGCGGATCTCGTCGTCGGGGTCGCCAACGGATAAGCCTACGTGGTCCCAGGGCTCGGCGTCCGTCTTGGGATAGCGTGCCAGCAGGGCACGCTCGAGCTCGGCGACGATCATGCGGCACCTACGATCGAGAGCAGCGTCTGGGCAAAGTCGTCCAGATCGCTCGGATTCACGCGGTCATCGAAGGAGATGCGCAGTGCGCCCAGCGCCTGCTCGCGACCAATGCCCATGGCGCTCAGCACGTGGCTCGGGTCCATGCTGCCGCTCGAGCATGCCGATCCGGCCGACACCTCAAAACCGGCGGCATCGAGCTTGATGATGAGCTCCTCGGAGTCCATGCCGTCAATATAGAGCGATACCATGCCGGGCAGACGGTCGGCCTGCGTGTAGTCGCCCATGGTGGCGTGGATGCGCGGATGGGCCGTAAGCGTGGCGTAGAGCTTGTCGGAAAGGGCTTGCAGCTTCTTGCGCTCCTGAGCCACATGGGGCGCCAGAGACAAGGCGGCAGCGGCAAAGGCCAGCTGCGTGCGCAGGTCCTGCGTGCCGGCACGACGTCCGGCTTCCTGTCCTCCGCCAAAGATGCGGGGGCGCAGCGGCGTGCGGCTTTTTAGGTATAACGCGCCGGAGGCTACGGGGCCGCCAATCTTGTGTGCTGCAACGGTCATAGCATCGACGCCCAGTTCGGTCACATCGAGCGGAATATGCAGATAGCCCTGGATGGCATCGGTGTGGAACAGGGCGCCCGCGGTGTGCGCAGCCGCGGCAAGTTCGCGGATAGGCTGTACCACACCGGTCTCGTTGTTGGCGGCCATGATGCTCACGAGCGCGACGTCGTCGCCCAACAAGTCGCTCAGCGCGGCAGGCTCGATGTAACCCGCACGGCAGGGCTGCACCAGGTCGACGGTAAAGCCGGCGGCACGCAGTAGCGGCAGGTTGTCCAGAATCGAATCGTGCTCGATGGCCGAAACGATTACACGATCGCGCTTACGATCGCGCTGACGAGCACCCTCGGCAAGCCCGAGGAGCGCCAGCTGGTTGGCCTCGGTACCGCCGTTGGTTAGGACAATCTCGGACGGGCGAACGCGCGCGCCAAAGCTGCGGGCGATCTCGCGGCGTGCAACCTCCAGACGTGCGGCAGCCTTGCGGCCGAGCGAGTGCAGCGAGTTGGGGTTGACGCCGGCGAGCTCGCTGTCGTCATATTCGCGCTGCGCAAGGAGCGCCTCGGCGCGCATGGGCGTCGAGGCGGCATAGTCAAGATTCACGGGTATGCGGTTTTGACCTGCGGTCATAAGGGTTTATGCCTCCTGTGCGGCCTCGTTGCCCAGCTTCTGCAGCAGCGCAACCTCGGCGGCGGGATCTTCGGACTTAAATACGGCGGAGCCGGCCACCAGGACATCGGCACCGGCCTTGACGACCTCGGCAATGTTTTTGGAAGAGATGCCGCCGTCGACCTCGATCATGGGCGACACACCGTGGCGCTCGCACATGGCCTTGAGCTCGTGGAGCTTATGCAGCGTGCCCGGGATAAAGCTCTGGCCGCCAAAGCCGGGGTTCACGCTCATGAGCAGCACGATGTCGACGACCTCGATGATGCTCTCGAGCACGCAGACGGGAGTGGCGGGGTTGAGCACCACGCCGGCCTTGACGCCGCGCTGCTGTAGGTGTGTGAGCGTGCGGTGCAGGTGCGTGGAGGCCTCATAGTGCACGGTGATCATATCGGCGCCGGCGTCGGCATACCAATCGACGGTCTCGTCGGGGTTCGACACCATCAGGTGCGCGTCGACCGGCACCTTGGTGGAGCGCTTGACGGCCTTGAGGATTTCGACGCCAAAGGTGAGGTTGCCGGTAAAGTGACCGTCCATGACGTCGAAGTGCACATAGTCGGCGCCGGCGATCTTGTCGAGCTCGCCCTTGAGGTTGGCCATGTCGGCTGAGAGGACGGACGGAGCGATTTTGATGGAACCCATGGTAGTAGCCTTTCTGCGCTAGTCGGTGAGTCCGTAGAACTCTTGAGAGGGGACGCGGTCGGTAAGGATCTCGAGCGCCCTATCCAAAGTAACACCGTTGTAGAGCGTTTGCTCCACGGCAAAGGTGAGCGGAATGTCTACGCCCAGCGAACGGGCGAGCTCGCTCACGCTGCGGGCGGCGACGGCGCCCTCGACCACCATATGCGTGCGCGCCTGGTACTCGTCGAGCGATACGCCGTGGGCAAACTCGTAGCCGAAGGTGCGGTTGCGCGAATGCTCGGAGGTGCAGGTGGCAATAAGGTCGCCCATGCCGGCAAGACCCATACAGGTCATGGCCTGGCCGCCGCGGGCGTGCACCAGTCGGCTGATTTCTGCCAGGCCGCGCGTCATGATAAGGGCGAGCGTGTTGTCGCCTGCGCCGGTACCGGCGGAGATGCCGCACACGATGGCGATGACGTTTTTCATGGCGCCGCAAACCTCGACGCCGGTCATGTCCTGCGACAGATAGATGCGGAAGGCCGTGGATAGGAGCAGGTCCTTAAAGGTCTCCCCTACCTGCGAGTCTTTGCTGGCGATGACGGCGGCGGAAAGTCCGCCGCGGCATATCTCCTCGGCATGGTTGGGGCCCGAGAGCGCCGCCACACGCGCCTCGTTGCCGATCTCGCTGGCGATGACCTCGCTCATGAGCATGCCGGACTCGGGCTCGATGCCCTTGGTGAGGCACAGGACCGGAGTTTCGGTATCGATAAACGGCGCTGCCCGATGGCACACGTCGCGCAGGTGCATGGAGGGCACGGCAAAGATGATCGCATCGGCACCGTCGAGCGCTCGCGACAGGTCCGTGGAGGCGACGACGTTGCCGGGCAGCTCGTAGTCCACCAGATAGCGCGGGTTGCGGTGCTCACCGTTAATGCCGGCGGCCGTCTGCTCGCTGTGGGCCCACATGGTCACGCGCTCGGCTCGCGCGGCGGCAAGGCCGGCGACGGCGGTTCCCCAGGAGCCGGAGCCAATCAGCGCAACATTCATGACTCTCTCCTACTTATCGTCGGGCTCGGTGACGCGCTTGGTAAACGAGAGCTTGGATTCCTTACCCGTCATGAGCTTTTTGATGTTCGCGCGATGGGCCCACACCACGGTGATGCCGATCATCGCCATGCAAAACTTGAGGCCCAGGCTGCTGTACGGAAAGACCGCGCAGGCGGCGATGGGAAGACCGATGGCCGCGGCAAGCGAGCCCACCGACACATACTTGGTGATGGCGACGGCCACGATAAACATGCCCAGTAGCGAAAGTCCGATGGGCCAGTACCAGGCGAGTATGACGCCCAGTCCCACGGCGATGCCCTTGCCGCCGTGGAAGTTTAGGTAGGGCGAGAAGATGTGTCCCCACACCGCTGCCAGGCAAATGACGCCGAGCATCCAGTCGCCGGCGGCACCGGGAGCCATGATGCTCACCGGGAAGCCATAGCCCACGCTCGCGATGAGCGGACGCGCGATAAGGACGCAGATGGCGCCCTTCAAGCAGTCGAGCAGCAGCGTGAGCGCGGCGACCTTGGGACCGGCTACGCGCAGGGCGTTGGTGGTGCCGATGTTGCCGGAGCCCGCCTTGCGAATATCCGTGTGGTTGAACACACGGCCCAGGATCAGGCCAAACGGAATCGCTCCGATAAAGAACGAGACCACGGCGCAGATGGCGGTCAGCAGAATCGGATTATGCATCCTTTTGCTCCTTCTTCCTAAAGAAGAGTCGAATGGGCGTGCCGGAAAAATCGAAGGTCGAGCGCATACGGTTCTCCACGTAGCGCTGGTAGGTGTCGTTGACCAGGTCGCTGTGGTTGACGAAGAACGTAAACGTCGGCGGGTTGACGCCCGTTTGGGTCACGTAGTGCATGCGCAGGCGACGCTTGCCGTCCACCACGGTGTGGCCAAACTCGCGCAGGTCGGTGAGGAAGGTGTTGAGGCGCGAGGTGGTGATCTTTTGCGAGCGCGTCTTCTCGGCGGCGTCGACCATCGCCCAGATCTTCTCGACGCTACGGCCGGTCAGGGCCGAGATGCGCAGGTACTGGGCCCAGGGAGCCATGACGCCCAGACGGCGGTCGACGGTCTCCATGCAGGCCTCGCGCTTGCGGTCGTCGTCGAGCAGGTCCCACTTGTTGAGCAGAACGACGATGGCGCAGCCGCGTTCGATGGCCAAGCCCATGACCTTCTGGTCCTGCTCGGTAACGCCCACGGAGGCGTCGACGACGAGCAGTGCCACGTCAGCACGGTCGATGGCGCGCAGGCCGCGGACCATGGAGTAGTACTCGATGTTCTCGTACACGGTGCTCTTCTTGCGAATACCCGCGGTGTCGACCATGCGGTAGTGCTTGCCGTTGCGCTCCACGACGGTGTCGATGGCGTCGCGCGTCGTGCCGGCGATGTTGGACACGATAGAGCGGTCGGCACCCAGGATGCGGTTGAACAGCGAGGACTTACCGGCATTGGGGCGGCCGATGATGGCGACGTTCAGCGCATCGGGGAACTCGTCGGCGACCTCGTCCTCCTCCTCGGGTAACAGGGCAACGATGTCGTCGAGCAGGTCGCCCGTGCCGTGGCCGTGCAGGGCCGAGAGCGGCGTTGGCTCGCCGATGCCGAGCGAATAAAACTCCCAGATGCTGTCGTTTTCGCGATCGGGGTTGTCGAGCTTGTTCACCAGCAGAAAGACCGGCTTGTCGCAGCGCTTGAGCATGCGGGCGACCGACTCGTCCTCCTCGGTGACGCCGGTGCGGCCGTCGACCACAAATAGGATGACGGCGGCTTCCTCGGCGGCGGCGAGGGCCTGGTCGCGGATGGACGTGGCAAAGACGTCATCGCTCTTGAGCGGCTCGATGCCACCCGTGTCGACGATGGTGAACTCGCGGCCGTTCCAATCGGCCGTGTGGTAGGAGCGGTCGCGCGTTACGCCGCGGGACTCATGGACGATGGCGTCCGAGGTCTGGGCCAAGCGGTTAACGAGCGTGGACTTGCCCACGTTGGGGCGTCCGACGACGGCGACGATAGGTTTCATCTGCACTCCTTTAATGGGTAGGGTCAGCGGAATTAGTAGAGCCTGCGGGCACAATGCCAAGGATATGCTCCAGGGTATCGAGCAGCTCATGCGGCATGGTCGACACCACATGAACCTCGGCGCCGCGAGCTTCAAGGCTTGCGAGTAAATCGTCACGATGATACTCGTCAAGCGTCATGCCGTCAGCGTTGAACATGAGCTTAGGCACAAAGAGCATAACCCCCGAGAGGTCCTGCGGCAGCTGCTCCAGAATGTCGCAGGCGACGATGAGGCCGGTCACGTCCACGTTGCCGCCAAAGTAACGGTTTTCGATAGCGGTGACGGTGCCGGCAAGGCCCCGTGGCGACTCCACAAAGCGCGCCACGGTGTCGCGCGCGCTGGTGCCGGAGAGGCACAGGAGGCGCTGGCCACGGGCGGCGATTGCCTCGCGAACGCGGCGCAGACGCTCGGCATCGGCGGCAAGTACGTCGTCAGTCTCGTCCAGATACGAGCGAATCATACCGATGCCGTCGTAATACTGCGGGTAGCCGTCGTAAAAATCGGCCTGGGGTGGCTCGATGCCGGCGTCCAGATAGAACTCATCGCTCATCTGGAAGGTGTGGCGGCCAAAGCGCTTGTAGGCACGATCCTGGAAGGGACGGATCATGGCAATGGTTTCGCGCGCGAGCTCAGGTTTGTCGCTGTATGACCAGGTAAAGCGCCTCTGATGCTTGGTAAAGCCCAGTGGCACAATGCCCAGGCTCGTGATCTGCTCGTGTTCCTCGCAAAAGCGTAGGGTCTTTTGCAGCTCCTCGCCGTCGTTCATGCCGGGACACAGCACAATCTGCGCGTGAATCTCGATGCCGGCGGCCATGATGGTCTCGAGCACGTCCATGCCGCGCTGGGCGTTACGGCCCATCATGCGGCGGCGGACGTCGGGGCTTACGGCATGGACCGACACGTTCATGGGACTCATATTGCGGTCGATAACGTTTTGCACGTCCTCGTCGGAAAGGTTCGTGAGCGTGACAAAGTTGCCCTGTAAAAAGCTCAGGCGGTAGTCGTCGTCGCGAATATACAGCGTGGAGCGGCCGCCCTTGGGCAGCATGGTCATAAAGCAGAATACGCAGGCGTTTACGCAGGTACGCATGCCGTCAAAGATGGGGCCGTCGAACTCAAGGCCCCAGTCCTCGCCGGGAAAGCGATCGAGCTCGACGGGGGTGACGGTGCCGTCGCGCGGGTCGAATACCTCCAGCTCGACGGTGTCCTCGTCGGCCTCCCAGAGCCACACGATCATGTCGGTGAGTCGCTCGCCGTTGACCGTGAGTACGCGCATGCCCGGCTCGATACCCACATCCCATGCGGGCGATTCGGGACGCACGTTCTTTACGAGCGCACCCTCACCCGGCTCGGGGTCGCGGCTGCGCCCGTAATCGGCCACCTCGGCGGCGTATGCGGGTACGGTCTGGTCCATGATTAGCGACAAAGCTCCTTGATGCGCGCAACGGCGCGTTCGATGTGTTCTTGCGGAGTTGAGGCTCCGGCGGTGATGCCGATGTGGCGCGCGTTGGCAAACCATGCGGCCTCAAGCTCGGAGGCTTCCTCGATGTGATGGGTGTGCTCGCAGACATCGGCACAAATCTGTGCCAGGCGGCGCGTATTGCCCGAATTTTTGCCGCCCACGACGACCATGCAATCACAGCGGTTGGCAAGGGTTGCGGCCGCCTGCTGTCGCTCGCTCGTGGCAGCGCAGATCGTGTTGATCACACGCAGCTCCTGCACGCGCGGGGTGATGGAGGCCACTACCTCGGCCAAGTTCTGCGCGGTTTGGGTGGTCTGCACGACCAGGCCCACCTTGCCCTTGAGCGGCAGCGCGTCCGCATCGGCGGCGCAACTCACGACCTGCGCGTCATCGCCGGCGTGACCCAGGATGCCCTCAACCTCGGGGTGGCCCGGCTCGCCCACGACAATCACACGGTAGCCCTCGCGCACCAGGCGCTCGGCCGCCACATGGACCTTCTTGACGTAGGGGCAGGTGGCATCGACCACGGTAAGGCCGCGCTCGCGAGCAGCCTCGATGACCTGCGGCACCACGCCGTGCGCGCGAATGACCACGGTGCCCGATGCGGCGTCGTCCAAGGTGTCTGCCAGACCAACGCCTGCCTCGGCGAGCTCGCGCACCACGATGGGGTTATGGATGAGCGGACCCAGCGTGTGGACCTGAGCGCTCTCCCCTGCCTGCGGCGCGGCGGCCAGCGCCATGTCGAGCGCGCGCTGTACGCCGTAGCAGGTACCGGCATGCGCTGCGATTTCGATGGTGGGGGCGTCTGCCTTGCCGGGCGCAGCCTCGGCGGTATTCATGACGTTCTCGCCCATGGCTAGAACCTGCCGGGGTGCTCGGCGCACAGGTCGTCGCGCATGGCGTAGACGCGGCTCATGGCCTCGGACTCAAACCATGCCAGGCGCTCCTTGCGCTTGAGCTCAGCCGGTGCATCGGATAGTGAGATGGCCTTGCCGGCACGGATCCAGCACTTTTTGGGGCGCATGAGCTTTTTGCCCGCAGGCGTGATATCGGACCAGCCGCAGATGGCGAGCGGGTTGACGGGTGCCTTGCCCATCTGGGCGATGAGCGCAAAGCCGCCGTGGACCTCGGGCTTAATCTCGCGCGAGCGGATTCGTGTGCCCTCGGGGAAGATCAGGACGTCCTCGCCGCGCTGCAGCGCGTGCTGGGCGGCACGTAGGCACTTCATGTCGGCGGTGCCGCGCTCGACGGGAATGCCGCCCACGCGGCTAAAGGCCCAGCGCACGATCTTGCTCTTGGCAAACTCGGACTTAAAAATGGGGCGAATGCGGCGGCCGCCAAAGAATAGCGCCGTCTCCACGGCCAGGAGCTCGGCCATCGAGGTGTGGTTGCAGATGACCACGCTGCCGCGGCCTTCCTGGCGCTCAAACAGCAGGTCGCTGTCCTCTACCTTCCAGCGCCACATGAGCTTGGAGAAGACCCACAGGATGCCCATGACCACAAAGACGGTGCCACGGATGAGCACGGGGAACTCGGCATAAGGCGCGTTGTAGTAATCCTCGGGCGTCTGCTTAAACAGGCGCATGAGCTACCTCCTTTGGTTGATGAGGTCCTCGATTATCGAGACGACCTCGTCGATGGTATGTGCGGTGGAGTCGACGTGCACGGCGTCCTCGGCGGGCACGAGCGGCGCGACCTCGCGGCTGCTGTCGAGCTTGTCGCGCTGCTTGAGGGCGTCGAGGGTCTCGTCGACCTCGGCCTCGAGCTGATCTTCGGTGGGCGGCTGGGCATCGTTTTGGTGGCGCTGCAGCACGCGGCGACGGGCGCGCTCGCGCGGGTCGGCGGTCAGAAAGACCTTGACCTGCGCGTTGGGGAACACGACGGTGCCGATGTCGCGACCCTCGGCCACGATGTCGCGGTCCTCGGCGGCGCGACGCTGATGGATGAGCATGGCCGCGCGTACGCCCGGGTAGGCCGAGACCTTGGACACGTTAGCGTCGACCTGCGGGGTGCGAATGGCAGCCGAGGCATCCGCGCCGTCGATGGTCAGGCGCGTGTCCTCGCCGGTGCCGTTGGTAAAGCGGATCTCGATCTGCTCGGCGAGGGCGTCGATGGCAGCCTCGTCGTCCAGATCGATGCCGCGGTCGAGCGCGGCGAAGGTGACGGCGCGATACATGGCGCCCGTGTCGAGCTTGTTAAAGCCCAGCTGGCGGGCGATCTCCTTGGCGATGGTGGACTTGCCGGAACCGGCGGGGCCGTCGATGGCGACGATCATGCAATGCTTCCTTTCGGTGGTTGACGTGCTGGTATGGGACGCGGGCGCTGCGGCTTGGCGGACTGGCTAGCCCGTGTAGCGCTCGCGGTAGGTGTTGCGCTTGGGCGCGGAGCCGTGGCTGCCGTGGTGGCGCGTGCGGGTCGCGGTGTTGGTCGCCGTCGCAGCGCCGCGCTTGGCGCCGGCCTGTTTGGGCGGGATGCCGCCGGCCTTGAGGATCTGCACCTCGCGGTCGGTGAGCTCGCGCCACGAGCCCTTGGCCACGTCCTTGAGCTCCAGGCCGGCAAAGTTACAGCGGTGCAGGCGGATCACCGGATGGTGGATCTTGCTCAGCATGCGCTTGACCTGGTTTTTGCGGCCCTCGCGGATAATGACCTCCACGGCGGTTGTGCCGGACTTCACACCCTGCGGAGCCACCGCCTCGGCCTCGCGCGCGGTAATGACGCGGCAGATTGCCGGCTGGCACAGGCCGTCGTCGAGCTCGATGCCGCGGCGCAGCGGTTCCAAGTCGCGATCGGTCAGGTGGCCGTCCACGAGCGCCTGGTAGGTCTTGTAGACGTGTTTGCTGGGGTGTAGAAGGTCCTGCGACAGGTCGCCGTCGGTGGTAAAGAGCAAAAGGCCTGTGGTGTCGCGGTCCAGGCGACCCACCGGGAAGAGCCCCGGAAAACGGTCGCGCGGGACAAGGTCGGCCACGCAGGGGCGCTCCTGCGGATCGCTCATGGTGGTGAGGTAGCCGGTCGGCTTGTAGAGCATCAGGTACACGGCGCCCTGGTTGAGGTTGACGGGCATGCCGTCAACCTCGATATGGTCGCGGTCCACATCGACCTTGGTGCCCAGTTCGGTCGCGACCTGGCCGTTGACAGTCACGCGGCCGGCGGTCATCAGGTCCTCCGAGCCGCGGCGGCTCGCCACGCCCGCGCGCGCCAAAAAGCGCTGCAGGCGCATGGTGTGCGGGTAGACGGGCTGGGGGTCGGTCGCGGGTGCGCCCGTGACGCCGGCGGCGCGCGTCTCCCCTGCTTCGCTAGTCCTCGTCATGCGTATCCTCCGCAGCGTCGTCGGTGGCAAGTGTTTCCTCGCCACCGACTGCCTCGACATCTTCAACATCGGTATCCAGCAGTTCGCGCTCTTCGTCCAGGTCCTCGACCTGCTCCTCGAGCGTAGACTGAATGCTGCGGCCGCTCAGGCGCTCGCGGATAAATTGACGCGACTGCTCGTCGGGGGCAAACTGCTCCAGATCGGGAAGGTCGCGGGTGGAGCGCAGACCGAACTTCTCCAAAAAGGCGTTGGTCGTGCCGTAAATGATGGCCTGACCGCGCTGGGGGTCGCGACCGAGCTCGCGCACCAGACCCTTGTCAACGAGCGACGCGATGACGCCGTCGGAGTTGACGCCGCGGATGCCCTTGACCACCTCGCGCGTGACGGGCTGGTGGTAGGCGATGACGGCCAGGGTTTCGAGTGCCGCCTGCGATAGTTTTTGCGTATCCCAGCTCAGCACATAGGCCTCGACCACGTCGTGGTAGGCGGGATGCGTAAACAGGCGCCAGCCGCCGGCAACCTCGCGCAGCTGAAAGCCGCGGTTGGCCTCCTCGTACTCAACTTTGAGCTCGGCCAAAAGCGACGCACACTCGCCCGGGGCGATATCCAGCGCATCTGCCAGCGCGGGCGCGCTCACCGGATCGCTCGAAACCAGCAACAGCGCCTCGAGGGCGCCTTTGAGGCTGTTTGCCTCTAGCGTGGAAAGGGTTGACATGGTTGCCGCTCCTATTCGGTGAGCTCGGGGCCTTCGCCGGGCACGTATGCCTCGGCGCCCTCGACGCGGTTGATGCGGATGGTTCCAAAGATCTCGTCCTGGCTCAGGGTGAGCGAGCCTCGCTTGGCGAGCTCCAGCATGGCCAGGAAGGTGACGACAAGCTGCTCGGTGGTGGCGTCGCCGTCTAACAGCTCGCGGAAGGTGCAAGTTTGGTGCGCCATGGTAAAGCGGTCGACCGAGGCCACCGTCAGGTCGAGCGGCACGCGATGCGGCGCCACGTGCTCGGCCTCCAGCAGGAAGGTCTGGCGCTTGCCGTCCAGGTCGGCGCAGATGACGGCGAGGCCGCGCAGCGTGATACCGGCCAGGTAGTCGGGCATAAGGCCCAAAAACTCGGGGTCGGGGCCGGCCACACGCGGATGCATGCGGCTTTCGGCCTGCATGCGCGCGCCAAGAGCCGCTGCCGCACCCTTAAACTGCTTGTAGGCGATCAGGCGCTGGATCAGGACCTCGCGCAGGGCGTCGCCGTCGAGTGCGCTGAGTTCCTCGAGGTCTTCGTCAATATCGTCATCGTCGTCGGCTTTGTGCGGGGCCTCCTGGGGCACCAGCGAGGCGGCCTTGATGTCCAAAAGGGTTGCCGCGACCAGCAAAAAGTCGCTCGCCACGTCCAGGTCCAGCGCCTCAATACGATCGACCTCGGCCAGGTACTGCTCGGCCACCTCGCTGATCGAGATGGCGCCGATATCAACTTTTTGGCGGGTTACCAGCTGCAGCAGCAGGTCGAACGGTCCGCTGTAGACCTGCGTCGACACGCGATACGACATCTTCGACCTCCTTTGACGGCGCCTTCGCGGCGCGGTTTGGGTGCATGTTGCGACCGTTTTGCGCGGTCGACCTGTAAGTTTACCTTAGATGCCGGCGATTGCGAAGTTAAGCAGCTGCCCGGCGAGCGGATACACGGTAACGTCGAAATAGCGGCCGATCACGTCGATGCCGGTCCACATGGGCAGCAGATACAGCACGATGATAAGAATCGGCATGGCGTATTGCTGAAGTTGGTAGTAGTTGGCGAGTGCCTTGCCTTTGAGAAACGGCACGATGATAGACGAGCCGTCGAGCGGCGGAATCGGGATGAGGTTAAAGAACGCAAGCGACAGGTTGACCACGATAAAGGTGGCGCCGAAGTTCATGATTTGGGACGCTACGGCAAAGGACATGCTGGTGTAGAGGTTGCCGTATGCTGCGTGCATGAGGGCCGCGGCAAGGCACGCCAGCGCGATGTTCGATACGGGGCCGGCCGCGCTCACCAAGACCTCATCGCGCTTGGGGTGCTTGAGGTTGTTGAGGTAGACCGGCACGGGCTTGGCGAAGGCGAACACCGGGCCGCCGGCGGCGAGCATGAGCAGCGGCAGGATGATAGTGCCAAACGGGTCGATATGGTTGAGCGGGTTGAGCGAGACGCGGCCGCGCGAACGGGCCGTTTTGTCGCCGAGCGCCCAGGCTGCGGCGGCGTGTGCGCTCTCGTGGATCACGATGCCCACGATGACGGCGACGGCGCTGGCAAGCAGGTTCATGAGGTAGCTACTGGACATGGCGCTCCCCTAGCGGACGCGGCGCGAGGCGCGCGTAAGCAGGTAGTCGGCCACAAACAGGATGACGGCCACGATGGCGTAATCCAGGCGGAACACACCACCAAAGGGCGATGTGATGACGCCGTAGCCGGCAATGGTGCTCGGCAGCGCGCGCGAAAGCTCAACGACAAAGCCCACAATCTGCAGCTTGGCGGTCAGGCCGCTAAAGCACAGCAGCACAGTCATCGCGCTCATAAAGATGCCGCAGATGCGGCACGCGATGGCTATGATGCTCATCGCCACGGCAGCGGCCTTACGAGAGTTCACGCGCGGTCTCCTCTTCGATTTGGGTGGAAAGCTCCAGCCATTCGTCCTCGAGCTTGGGCAGCTCTTGCTTAAGGCCGTTATATTCCCCCAGCGCGGCGTTGAACTTATCCTGATCGGCATAAAGCTCTTCGCTCGCCATCAATTCCATAAGCTCGTCATAGCGGGCACGCTTTTTGTCGAGCTCTGCCTCGATCTTCTTGAGCTGATTGCGCACGCCCTTGAGCTTTTTGTTGAGCGCGGCGCGGGCCTGGGCCTCGGCACGCTTTTGCTCCTTGGTCTTTTTGCCCTCGGCCGGCTTGGGGGCCGCAGCGGGGGTATCGGCCTGGGCGGCGCTGGCTTTGGTGGGCTTGGCCGTGGCCGGTGTGCTCTCCCCTGCCGCCTCGGCGGCGGCGCGGGCCGCGAGATCCTCGCGCTTGTAGAGGTAGTAGTCGTAGTCGCCGTCATAGACCGTGACCTTGCCATCGCGGATATCGATCACGCGGTTGGCCACGGCTCGCACCAGGTGCTCGTCGTGACTGATCAGAACAATGGTGCCGGGGAAGTTTTGTAGGGCGTTCTCGAGCATGTCCACCGAGTCGATGTCCAGATGGTTGGTGGGCTCGTCCAGGCACAGAAGTGCCTCGGGGGCAACGAGCATCTTAGCCAGGGCAAGACGCGCCTTTTCGCCGCCGGAAAGAACGCGAACCTGCTTTTCGATAGAATCGTTGTCGCTAAACAGGAAGGCGCCCAGTAGGCTGCGCTGCTGCGGCACGGTCCACTTGGGCGTGACGGTGTCGATCTCTTGCAGGACGGTGTTGGACTCGGTCATGCCTTCGAGCGCGTGCTGGGCGTAATAGGCCACGCCCACGTTGGTACCCAGGTCGCGCGCGCCGGTAGTGGGCGGCTCCAGGCCGGCGATGATCTTCATGAGCGTGGACTTGCCGGCGCCGTTAGGGCCGACGAGCGCCACATGCTCGCCGCGGTAGAGTTTGAGGTCGATATCGCTATAGATGTGCTTGTTGCCGTAGGACTTGGACACGCCCTCTAGGCCCACGACCATGTCGCCCGAGCGCGGCGGGTCGGGGAACTTAAAGTCGATGTGCTTGTGGCCCTCGGGCAGGATGACGAGCTCCTTTTTAATCTGCTCGATCTTGCGGATGCGCTCCTGCGCCTGGGCGGCTTTGGTGGGCTTGTAGCGGAACTTGTCGACGAAGACCTGCATGTGGGCGATGTCGCGCTCCTGGGCGGCACGCTTGGCGCGCATCTGCTCCAGGTTGTCCTCGCGCTGCTTGAGGTAGCTGCTGTAGTTGCCGGTGTAGGTGGTCACGCGGCGGTTCTCGAGCGCGGCGACGTGGTCGACGCAGGCGTCCATAAAGGCGCGGTCGTGGCTGACGATGAGCACGGCGCCGTCGTAGTTGGCGATAAAGCCGCGCAACCACTGGACGCTTTCGAGGTCCAGGTGGTTGGTGGGCTCGTCCAGAAGTAGCAGGTCGGGATGACGCAGGAAGAGCTTGGCCAGCGCGATGCGCATCTGCCAGCCGCCCGAGAACTCGGAACACGGGCGCTCAAAGTCGGTGACCTTAAAGCCCAGACCGGACAGGATCTTGCGGGCATTGCTCTCGAGCTCGTAGCCGCCCAAGTGCTCAAAGCGGTCCTGGACCTGGCCGTACTCGTTAAGGAGCGCGTCGACGTCCTTGCCCTGCTCAGAGAGCTCGGTGATCTGGGCCTGCAGCTCGTTGGCGCGCTCGCCCATGCGGCGGATTTCCTTGGCGGCGGCCATGACCTCGGCGAGGATGGTCGTATCCTTGTGCTCCAGGTTGGTTTCCTGCTCGAGGTAGCCCACCTGACAGTCCTTGGAGTACTGGACCTGGCCGGCGTCGGGGCTGTCGATACCCATGATGATTTTGAGCATGGTGGTTTTGCCGGCGCCGTTGGGTCCCACGAGCGCAAAGCGTTCGCCGGGGTTGATCTGAAAGGACGCGCCGCTAAAGAGGACGCGCGCGCCGAAGCTTTTTTCGATCTTGTCGACCAGGAGGATCATGGTGCCGCCTTTGACCTTGTGTGCCTATATGAAAAAAGGCCCCAACTTGCGTTGGAGCCTCATTCAATGCTCGGGTGGAGACGAGGGGGATCGAACCCCTGACCTCTTGACTGCCAGTCAAGCGCTCTCCCAGCTGAGCTACGCCCCCGTGCGAAGAAGTACTATACGGGAACTCCCCCGCCGATGCAAGGACAATCTCGGAAAAATCTTTCGGCGGCGGGGCCGGGGATGCGGGACGGGCTCGGGAGCGAGGGGCCCGCGGTGCCCGATCCGGCCCGCGGGGGCGCACCCCGCGGGCGGCGGCGTTGCCGCCGCCCCCTCTCCGGCGCCTGGCCGGCCGCCCCCGGGGACCTCCCGCCACGGATGCGGCCCATCTACTACGTTTGGGCGGCATCCCCCGACCATGGCGTCACGGGTAAAAATAAAACCGCAGGTAGACGGCCTGCGGTTTTCGCGAAATACGGGGTATGGTCGAGGGGCCGGGGCTAAACGTAGTAGATGGGCCGCATCCGTGGCGGCAGCGTCGAGGGCAGCCGGCCCGGATGCATGGAGGTGGACAAACAAACTGATTTGCGGGCAGGTAATGTTGTCATCGAGCAGAAACCGGCCAGTGTTTATACATTTGGCTGTTGCGGATAGTTGCGGATAGCCAGAAGAAACACGAGGATTCTAGAAGGGAAAGCTAAAACGAAAGCGGTTCCCCCGATTAACTGAATATCAGAGAAACCGCTGGTAGATAGTGGTGGGCCCTCCGGGATTCGAACCCAGAACCCAGGGATTATGAGTCCCCTGCGCTAACCGTTGCGCCAAGAGCCCTTATAAAGTAGCTGTCGCGGTTAGGGTTGAAGAACAACTTCCAACGTTTTGACCTACGACGTGAAATACTACCATGCACGCGGCACCCGTTCAACGCACGATCTTGTCGACCAGGAGGATCATGGTGCCGCCTTTGACCTTGTGTGCCTATATGAAAAAAGGCTCCAACTTGCGTTGGAGCCTCATTCAATGCTCGGGTGGAGACGAGGGGGATCGAACCCCTGACCTCTTGACTGCCAGTCAAGCGCTCTCCCAGCTGAGCTACGCCCCCGTGCGAAGAAGTACTATACGGGAACTCCCCCGCCGATGCAAGGACAATTTCGGAAAAACTTTCGGCGGCGGGGCCGGGGATGCGGGACGGGCTCGGGATCGGGCGTCGCCCTCCCTCCCGGCGCCCGGCCGGCCGCCCCCGGGGACCTCCCGCCACGGATGCGGCCCATCTACTACGTTTGGGCGGCATCCCCCGACCATGACGTCACGGGTAAAAATAAAACCGCAGGTAGACGGCCTGCGGTTTTCGCGAAATACGGGGTATGGTCGAGGGGCCGGGGCTAAACGTAGTAGATGGGCCGCATCCGTGACGGCAGCGTCGAGGGCAGCCGGCCGAGGGCGCCCGGAAGTGAGCAGGCACCCGTTTAACGACCGATTTCCAGCCAATTGCACAGCACGTTGGCTCGTAACTCCATTTCCGTCGTCTTTTGCGCCCTAGTTTTGCACCTATAGCGCAATTCCAAACGCGAGCAAAGACTTCGCACGATCGCATCAAGCTGCTCGGCATCGTTGAGCATGTCGTGTGTAACCAGGAAGACGTCATACCCCATACTTTGCAGCGCCGTCATGCGTTTGGCATCGTGGTCGAGCACGGCGCCTGATCCGTGGATGACCTCTCCCTGAATCTCCACGATGCCTGCCTTCATTATGGTTGGATTCACAATCACGATATCCCCGTAGCAGACTTTTTGCCCTGCTATGCTCTGCGCCGTTGCGGTAAGCGGCGTAAGGTCGTTGACGTAAACGTTTCTAAAACCGGCACCGCCGCGAGAGCGAGGAAGCGATAGCAATAAAATTCCTGCAACTTCGAGCGGAGAAGCGGCTATACCCGTCACCAGCTGCGCGGCGTTGTAAAACTTCGTACCCCACTTTCGTTTTTTCATCTTACTGGCGTACTCATGAAGCTCGTGTAATTCAATGAGCGGCTTCCTCATCCAGAGCGAAGTGCCCTTTAGCCTTGTGACCTCATTCGTCTTCTTTTGTCCGTTGGTCCCCTTCGTATTTACCTGTTCCTTGACTTTTATGCGAGCATAAACGCGTTTCCATTGTGGCTCGTCTTGGCTTTCATCAAGGTCAAAGAGGGATTCGGTCGTTGCATTCTCGGCAGCGTCTTTGGCTTTGCCTAGTTCCGCTTCTGCTGCGGCGGTGGGCTCAAAGACTGAGAACCATCCGCAGAATTCGTACATGGCAAGGACAAGATCGGTTAAAGACACAAAGCGCGCCATGCTAAATAGCGTCGCAAGTGGATTGGTAACCCTAAAGTTCATCGCGGTTTCCAGCGTGCTGTCCACTCCAGAAGTATCATCACAGTGGATTGACGTCCGTAATCCCGAATGGTAGTTAACGCCACCGGGCACTGTTGTGGTAATAATCGGGGTCTTGAGGACGTCGGTTACGAAAGGGGCTTGGGATAGAGCTCGCCAGCCGTCTTCGGAGTTGGGCAGGCGCGGGTAGAGATCGCGCACCTGCGGCGGGCAGCGCCAGTAACGGAATGCGGTGTTTGCGCAGACGATTTCGTCCATTTGCGTCTCCCCTGGTTTCGGCCGCGGGCCGTGTGGATCACGGGCATGGCCGATAATCTACTGGGCCATCATGCGGGTAAGTACCGGAAGCAAACCAATAGCTTGACGAGTTCTGCCGAAGATCCCTCGTGCAATACAATTCCGCTGGAAGGAGCCCTGGTTGTGTGGTCCATGTCTCCACATTTGCGCTCGAAACAGATGGGGAATTCAATGGAAATACGCATGCGTTTTATACAAAACATGCGATAGCATCAGCAAAAAGGGCGCGAAAATAATGACGCCTTATACGACTACGATCCGATTTTAGTGTCAGTTTTGGTGTCACCCTTGGTGTCAAAAAGAAAAAGGCCAGAGACTTAATACCTCTGACCTGTGCTTTTGATGGTGGGCGATACAAGATTCGAACTTGTGACCCCATCCGTGTGAAGGATATGCTCTACCCCTGAGCCAATCGCCCGTCGCCTTTCGGCAAAAGAGATACTATCATAGCCGCACGTGGTTTACCAAGAACTTTTTTGCCCTCGATTTTAAATTCGTGGGCTCCTGCCAAGCCAAAGCAACCAAAGTAACCGACAAACCCGCAGCTAAACCGCCCTTTATCGCTTGATCCACAAGGTCTCGGGGCGGCAGATAAGTCGCGCGTTGTTGTATGCCATGTCGAGTGTGAGGCAGGTGCGCGCGGCGTAAAAGCCGTCCTCGCGCTGGATGGTCAGCGCCAGCTCGGGCTTGTCGCCGGTCAGGCACAGCGGCAGGACCAGCTGGATTCGGCCACCATAGAACTGCGGCACCGCGAGCGTGTAGCTAGCTGCGGGCGGTCTGGTCCGCGTCGCGCTCGGGCAGGAACACCGCGCGGCTAAAAGAAAACGACAGGTAGTTTTTTGAGGATGCGGTTACTGGGGCCCCAGTCCTCGGGATCGGCGAGGTCAACAAGGCGGTCGTAGCAGGGCTCGGGACAAAACGCAAAGTCGTAGGCATTGCTGCACAGGGTGCTAGGGAGTTCCATGCGGTGTCCAACCCATTCAGTAACCAGCGTGCGGAAGGTTTGATTCTATACGGGCGAAGCGCAGTCGAGACACACAACGCAATTGCGCCTAAGCTCTTCCGCGAGATCGGCGCGAGAGCGGTTTTCGGATACGAGGTCTTGGATCCAGACGTTGACCATGCAATCTAAATAGATTTTTCTTGAGGCAATCAACCATCGCTGTCCAGGCGTCCAGATGCCAGGTCGAAAACCTTGCCCCTGTCCCTTGCACCTATTGCGATGATTTGAACTACTTCGACGTGCCCATCGCGGATGCGATAAATTACGCGAATGCCATCAAAGCGAAACTTAAGTTCCCTACAACCTGCAAGAAGACCCGAAAGTGGCTTACCAATTTCATCGGCTCGAAGTGCAAGACGCGCAATACCTTTGTTCACCATAGCGCGGTCCGAGCCATCGAGTGACAGATACTCTTTCTCGGCAGTCTTGTCGTAAAACTCAACTTTAAACCTAGCCACGCTCACTCGAACAGCTCCTCGTCGGAAATGGGATCGGTCGCCTCGGCTTCTAGCATGGTCTCGAACCTCTCACGTCCCACGGTATAGGAGAACGGGATGCCCTTGCGATTCGAATTAGCGTCGCCCTGCGCGAGCCTTGCAGCGGCTATGGCGTGCAGGCGCTCCTCTCTGAGCTGTTCGAGTTCAACCGCCATCGCTTCGAACTCGTCGAAGCTGACGATAACAGTATCGATGCCATCGTTCCTGTCTGAGACAAATTGCGGCTCCTTTCGAGCGCGACGTCTCGCTTCGCCAAAATTTTTGCTTGCCTGCGTCGAAGTCAGCACCTGTTCGCGTCCGAAAACGAGTTTGTTGTCTATTACGGCAACCATAGCAACCTCCTTCAAAATGTGTCTCTAATACGTATTATAGACCCATTTAAATACGTACTAAAAGGAAAGATAAACAACAATAATCTTAGTATTTAGATTACGGATGAACAGGGTTTCGAATCGTACTCTATGGCGATCGGTTGCCAGACAAGGTCTTCGATGCTGCAGTGTAAGGTTTTTGCGAGCGCCAATGCCGAGGATATTGTGCTCGGCGGCCTCATCCTGTTCGATGCCTTTGCGGAAGGGCGGGCGCATGTGCTCTGGTGGGTTGGTGACGATATCAACTTTTCGCCCAAGTTCCTTCTCGAGCTCATGGGATAGTTCGTAAAGCGTGCCGAACGTCATGGTGTTGCCGCAGACTAGGCGCAAGTCAATATCGCTATCAGGCGTTTGCTCGCCTCGGGCAAACGAACCAAATAAATTATGCCACCGCCGGTCCGCCTTTTTGGCGTTCGGCGAGCTCGAAGATAAACGGGGCGTTTGATCTAACGAATTCAGTCAAGAAATTGAGGTCATCAGCAGTAAATCCTTCGACGTTGAACCATTTGACCGCAGGCAAGAAGCATTCCGCATGGTCAAAGCCAAAGTCAACCGGGCGCTCGACGGCCACGCGAACGGTTCCGTCTTCTCTTGTCTCTGAGTAGGCAAATTGAGTGCCATCATCAAGCTGAACATAGCTCCAAAACATGACTACCCCCTTAGTGTTTATATTCGAGTATAAGGAGCAGTCTAGACGTAACGCGGCGTGAATTAAAATATTCCTATAAGACACGAACTCTGACAGCCGGCCTTGTCCAGAAGTGGTGGGGGCCGAGTTCTGCCGACCAGACCCCGGTTTTGCGCTTTCGCGACCTCCAGTTTTATTAACAGAATTTGGCTTGCGCTCGGCGGGCTCCGGTTTTCCCGCACATCCAGAAATCGGGAGCATCAGCAACGGCGTGCAGCTTTGAGAACCGCTGCTCCCAACACGGACAGCAATGCGGACACGGCAATCCAATGGCTGTCGGCTGTCTTGGGGAGTGACGAGGAGGTCGCGGTGGCGGCCTTGGGCCTAGGGGCCTTGGCGGCCGTGGTGTTGGCCGCTGTGGTCGTGGTAACCGTCCCTAGTCGCGGCCGCGGGCTTTTGTGTGGGATTCGTCGACGGATTCGCAGCTGGCTCGCCGGTAGCGGGGTCGGTGCCAGGGGCGGACGGACCATCGCCCGGCGCATCGGGCCCGGCGGTCTCCCCCGCCGGCGCCGTGGCATCCACGGGCTCGATCGTCACACGCGCCGCCACGGACCCGTCGGCATCCACCACGCCGCCTGCGACAAAGGCCCCGCCCGCGTGCGCCACAAAGCGCGCGGATGCAGGAGTCCCGCCCTGGCAGGCGACGCCGCCGCCCGCGCTCGACGCATCCAGCCAGGACGCATCGACGGAAACCAGCCCGGCCGCGCGCCCGCGGCATAAGAAGGCCCCGCCCAGCAAAACGCATAGTCAGGTCATGAAAGTAAACAGGATGTAGTGACGGCTGGTGTGGAACGCGGTGGCGAGCATAACCGCTCCGATCTTCGCAAGAGCCATTGGAAACGGCGCCTGAAAACTACCTGGTAGCAGCAGTTATTAGTGTAGCGAGATCAGACTACGAGCAGGGAAACAGCCCGTGATTGATTCCCAAAATTAGGTGTAGATCGTTTTGCCAGTCGGTGAAAGGAAAACCTGATTGCGTATAGCCATATGCCGGCTCTATGAGCGAGTCATTTTGCAGCTAAGTAGCTATCACAGTTAAACAATAAGGAAATGAATTGCTGAAACTCGAATAGCTTTACTGGTGTTGAACCAAAGGATGTCATCGGAACAGTTCGTCATGGGTACCCGTACGCTCAAAGAATGCCACCTCTTCGTTTGATGACCATATGACAAGCCAATCACCGGAGTTTGCTACATGGCATTCGTTTCGTCCGTTCCAGTTGCCGTTTAGCCGGTGCATATTATGGCGTCGCTTTAATATCTCTGTTGACTCAGGTGTATTCTGCAGCACTAGGTCAATTAGCTTTTGAAGCTCTGTCAGATTCCAATTCCGGCGCTTTGCTTTTTTCTTTAAATCGCGTGAGAAAGCTGCAGAGAACTCAGCGGTCAGCGTACTCATTGCGCCATCGCCGCAGCGATCAGATCGGCACCGTTGTCAAAACGCCCTTTTTTACCGGATGCCAGGAATGCATCTCCTTCGCGAATGGCCTCGAGACTTTCGACATTGGGTTCCTCGGGAGCAAAGGTCAACGGGATGCGATGAGTGTTGACCATTTGCTTAAAGAAAGCGCGTGTAACGGATGATAGGTCAAGCCCATAGTAATCGGCCACTTCTGCCGCCTCGCGCTTAAGGTCGTCGTCAACCCTGATGGTTAATGTTGAGCTTGCCATTTATAGGTCCTTTCAATAGCGTGAGTACAACCTTAGTATAACGTACATACAAGTATAGAAAAGATGATTACAAACAATCGATATCGTAGAAGCTTCCCTATTCAAGGAGAGTGAGGGTGTTGACGTAAGCCAATACCCTCACTCAGGAGCAATCCGAAATCGAGCGCTTTAGCAGCGAATCGCGGCGCATAGGAGCGCTATGCCGAGAAAGATTAGCGTTAGGGATGCGGAGGTCCAGCAGTTATCACCGGCCTTGGGGAGCGAGGCGGTCGTCGCGGTGGCGGCCTTGGGCCTAGAGGCCTTTCCGGCCGTGGTGTCGGTCGCTGTGGTCGTGG